>NZ_JAPEPI010000004.1:300000-488430 GCF_026340305.1 Streptomyces sp. NBC_01381
CGTGGCAGTCGGGCCGTTCGAGCCAGGCGGTGCCGTTGTCGATGGTGCCGTCCATGAAGAGCTTGACGCCCTCGGTCCGCCACAGCGCACCGCCGGCGCCCTGCTGCTCGATGAGTGCGCGCAGCGCATCGGCGTCGGCGCCCGGCTGGCACCAGGGCGCGACACGCAGCCGAAGCGGCAGCTCCCCGGCAGCGTCCAACTCGGCGTACAGCGCGAGGCTTTCGCCATTGGCGTCCATGGCGTGGCCGCCGGTGAGACCCGCCGCGGCCATGGAGCGCAGGGCGGTGGCGAGCCGGGCGCGCCGCTCGGCGTGCGTGGGCCGCGGGGCGGCGCGCTCGACCAGTTCGCAGGCGGCGTCCTCAAGGAGCAGCCCGGTGGGCCGGCCCGCGTCGTCGCAGACGACCTCGGCGGCCTGCGCGAAGGTGCGCGGTCCGTCGACACCGGCGAGCTCGAGCGCGCGCGGGCTGGCCAGCATCGAGTGGGCGTCGAACATCTGGAGCAGCGCCGGTACGCCGTCGAGCACGGGGGAGAGGGCGGCGGTCTCGACGGGCCGGTCCCCGAAGACGTTCGGGTCAAGACCCCAGCCGTGCAGCCACGCGCCGGGCGCCAGCGAACGCACCTCGCCCGCGAGCGCCGCGCGCACCTCCTCCAGGTCGGTGCAGGCCGACAGGTCGAGGCCGTGGGTCAGCTCCGCTCCCGAGACGGGGTGCAGGTGGCCGTCGACCAGGCCGGGGGTCACCACGGCGCCCTTGAGGTCGATCACCTCCGTCGACGCGTCCGCGAGGGCACGGATCCGCCGGTCGTCGCCCAGCGCCGTGATCCGCCCTCCGGACACGGCCAGGGCGGTGTCCGGCAGGAACCGGCCCGTGACCGGGTCGAGCAGCCGGGCGGAGAGCAGGACGAGACGGGTGCGCACAGAGGCTCCTTGAGGTGCGGGTGGGGAAGACGGGGCGGCGGAGGGGCGGCTACGCCTGGTCGGAGGACGTGTCGACGGCTCGGGTCAGCGTGCCGTTCACCAGGCCCAGTTCGCGTTCCGCCGTGGTGACGGCCATCCGCGTCACCGCCGCGGGACGGTTGCTGGTGTCCGTGTTGGCGTGCGCGCCGAGGCCGTCGATCACGACCAGGATCTGAATGGTCGTCACATAGGGGTCGTCCGTGCGGAACTCCTCGCGCTCGACACCCTCCTGGATGAGGTCTTCGAGCCGGCCGCGCCACGAGGCCTCCTGCTCGCCGACCCGGTCCCGCAGGGCGGGACGGTAGCGGCTGAGGTGGCGCGCGTTGATCCAGAGGCGGCTGATGTCCTCGTACGCCTCGCCGGTCGCGCGTGCGAAGAACCGCGCGAGGTGCTCGGTGGGAGAGGCGTCGGGCCGCTCGGCCGGCAGGAGGGCATCCAGCTCGGCGCTCGCGGCGTCGCCGAACGCCTCGGCGACGAGGTCCTCCGCCGAGGGGAAGTAGTGGCTGACCAACCCGGGCCGGACATCGAGCTCATCGGCGATCCGCCGCAGAGTGATGCACTCGAGCCCCTCGGTCAGGGCGACGGCGGCGGCCGCCTCGACGATTTCCGCACGTCGGGCGGCCGGAGATTTCCGAATTCGCTTGCGCTGAACGCTTGACGACATGACCACAACGTTATTGAGTGTGCGACCAATAAGCAAGCAGTCGGGCACGACAAGCATCCGGAGGGCCTCATGGCGTCCACGATTCCCGACCCGCACCGGCCAGGCACGGACGGCGCCGCCAAGGCGCCGCTGCCCTCTGAGCGTGCGGTTCGCATCGAGGCACACGGCATCGACCACATTCCCGAACGGGAACGCCATGGCCGTCCGCGCGAGCTGTTCTCCGTCTGGGCGGCGGCGAACGTCAACTATCTGAGCCTGGTCGTCGGCGGCGCCCTGATCCTCATGGGCCTCAGCCTCTGGCAGGCCCTCGCGGTGCTCTTCGTGGGCAACCTGTTCTGGGCGCTGACCGGATTCCTCTCCGTCTCGGGCCCCGCCGCGGGCGCGCCGAGCGAGGTGGTCACCCGCGCGATGTACGGGATCCGGGGCAACCGGGTGAACAACGCGGTCGTCGGCTGGATGATCTCCGTCTGCTACTTCGCCCTGAACCTGTCCGCCGCCGCGGTCGCCGCCTTCTCCCTCGTCGAGAAGGTCGGCATCACCGCGAACACCGGCGTCAAGGTCGTCGTCATCATCGTCATCGCCGCGCTCACCCTGACCATCAGCGTCTTCGGCCACGCCATGATCATGAGGCTCTACCTCCCGATCACGCTGGCCCTGGCCGCCGCGTTCACCGTCGTCGCCGTCAGCGTGATCGGGCACACCGACTTCTCGTACATGCCCGCCGAACCGCTGACCGGCACCGACCTGTGGGCGACCGTCATCGCCGGTGTCACGCTCATCGCGTCGGGCCCGCTGTCGTACACCACCAGCGCCGACTTCTCGCGCTATCTGCCCGCCACGACGCCCAAGAAGGCGATCGTGGGCTGGACCCTCCTCGGCGGGTTCGTGCCCAGCATGATCGTCTGCTCCCTCGGGGTGTTCGCCGCCACCGCCGTCGACATGACCGACCCGCAGTCCGCGCTCGAGAAGATCCTGCCCGGCTGGTTCACTCCCGTCTTCCTGCTCGCCCTGATCCTCGGCACGATCGCCATCAACGCCCTCACCGCCTACAGCGCCGGCCTCGCCCTGCAGGCCGTCGGTGTGCGCATCCGCCGCTCGATCAGCGTCATCGTCGACGGGATCGCCGCCGTCTCGCTCACCCTGTACGGACTGCTCGCCTCCAACTTCCTCGACACCGTCAGCAATGTCCTCCAACTGACCGTCGTCCTGCTCGGCCCGAGCATGGCCGTCTACGCCACGGACATCGTGCTGCGCCGCAACCGCTACGACGGCATCGCGCTCACCGACGAGACCCCCGGCAGCCCCTTCTGGTTCACCGCGGGCGTCAACTGGGCGGGTGCGGCGGCGCTCGCCGCCGGTGTCACCGCGGCCGCCCTGTGTGTGAACACCGCGTACACCGGCCCGGTCGCCGACGCTCTCGGAGGCGTTGATCTCGCCCTGCCCGCAGGCATGTTGGTGGCATCCGCGGTCTACGTCCTCATGACGCGCCGCACCCGCGACGGGCTCGGAAAGATGCCGCGGGCATGAGCCCTCACCCCCGCATCCAGAGCGGAAACTACGGAGAGTAACTGATCTGGAATTGCCGCCAAGTTGCCCCCAGTTGCGGCCGGTTGCGCCATCGCGAGGCATGAAAGGCATCTGAACGGGCAAGATGTAGATGCCATACTCGGCGCCGCCCCGGACCCCGGCGGCGCCCGGTGCCGTCGGGCAGGCCGTACCGTGCGCGAATTCGTCACTCTTCGTATGCGGGGAAGGGAATTTGGGGGTAGCCCATGGGCATATCCGACCCGAGTTTTGGGCTGCGTCACCATGTGGTGGAGGGTCTGACCGTGCTGACGCTCCACGGTGAGCTGGACGCCTGGGCGGAGCAGGAACTGGAGCCGTGTTTAAGGGAGTTCCTCGACCGAGCGGGCTCCGACGTGGTGGTGGACCTGCGCCAGGTCACGTTTCTGGACGCCGGGGGCCTGCGGCTCCTCGTGCGCATCAAAAACCGAACCGCCGCCACAGGCCGCGCCCTGAGTCTCGTCCGCTGCTCGCCACGCGTCTGGCGGGTCATGGGCATCACCCGCCTCGACCGCAGCTTCACCGTCCTGGACGCCCTGCCCGCCGAACTGGAGGTTCCCGACGGCGATGACGTCCCGGCGTGAGGCGCGGGTCCTTGGCCGGGTCGCGCCGGGGGCTCATTCAAGGCCGGTGATCTGCGTCCGTGAGGTGAGCCCCGGCTTCGTCAGGATGTGCTCCACATGGGCGTCCACGATCCGCTGGGAGACGACGAGCCGTTCGGCGATCTCCCGGTTGGTCAGCCGCTCGACGGCCGGCGCGGCCACCTCCCGCTCCCGGTGGGTGAGTCCGCCGGACCCCGTCCGCGCTCGCCGGGGGACCGCGGATTCCCTGGCGGCGGTGGCCGGTTCGGCCTCCGGGAGCCCGTCCCTGTCCTCCACGGCGTACGCCACGGCCGCCGCCCCGTCCAGCGAAGCCCCGCGCGCGTGCAGATCCTCGTACGCCGTGTCGCCGAGTGCGGCACGCGCCGTCGCCGCGGCCGTCCGCTGCTCCGCCTGCAGGATCTCCATGGTCATTCGGCGCGGTCGGCCATCGCCTCGACCTGGGCGAGGTGCCGGATGCGGTACGTCTCCTCCTCGCCGCTCCCGGCGAGCCGTTCGGCCCCGTACTCGCGCAGCGTGTCGAGGAGGCGGTAGCGGGTCGGGTCGGTGTCGGTGCGCAGCACCACCGACTTGTCGACCAGGCCGATGAGCTGTTCGAGCACGTCGTCGGAGTGCAGCGCCCCGCCCCCGCACGCCTGCTCGGCGGCCTCGGCGGCCTCGGCGTCGAAGTCTCCCGCGAACACACAGAGCCGCCGCCACAGCAGTTGCTCCTGCGGGGTGCGCAGGTCGTGGCTCCAGTCGATGGTGGCCCGCAGCGTCCGGTGGTGGCCGGGTGACGCCGCGCGGCGGCCGCCGGTCAGCGCCTGGAGGCGGCCCTGGAGCCGGGCGGACAGCTCGCCGAGCGACATGCCCGCAGCCGCACGACGGCAAGCTCGATGGCCGGCGGCATGCTCTCGACCCAGCGGCACACCGAGACGACATCGTCGCGATTGGCCTCGGTGAGAGTGAACCCGGGCACCACGGCGGCCGCCCGCTCGGCGAAAGGACGCACCGCCTCGTCGTCCCTGGGCAGTGGCGTGATGGGCAGGGCGAACTCACCCGGTACGTCGAGGGGTTGGCGGCTGGTGGCGAGGACCGTGACGCCGGGCGTGATCCGCAGGATCAGGTCGGCGAGCATCGCGCAGGCGTCGAGCAGATGCTCGCAGGTGTCGAGGACGAGCAGCATCCGCCGCTCGGAAAGATACGCGGCGAGCAGGCCCACCGGGTCACGGTCGCCCTGCTCGGAGAGCCCGAGCACCCCGGCCACGGTGTGCGGGAGCAGTACCGGGTCGTGCAGCGAGGACAGTTCGACGAAGCACGCACGGTCGGGGAACCGGGGCGGCGCGGCGCGGGCGGCCCGCACCGCTAGCCGGGTCTTGCCGACGCCACCGGGTCCGGTGAGCGTCACGAGGCGGGCCTTGCCCAGCAGTGCGCCGACCTCGCGCAGTTCACGCTCACGCCCGATGAACCCGGTGACCTCCAGCGGCAGTTCGCCGGCAGGCTCCCGGACATGTCCAAGCCGCACCCGTGCCGGCCCCTCCGCTGCCACCTGCCCCCGAATGGGACCCCTCAAGGCTGCGCGGGAAGGCCACACCCCGATGCGGATGGCTGGTTTCGGCCCGTCACCATGGAAGGTGACCACTGAGAGCCACTGCTCGGATACGGTGTGCGAGTTGTTTTCGTTTCTCGTCCCGTACCTGTTCCCGATCTGTTCCCGTTTCCCGTGGGCACGCGAGGAGTTGTCGAGTGGACCGCAGTTCTGTGATCCGGATCCGTACCGTTCTTGCCGCGCTGGGTGTCGCGACCGCCATGGCGGCGGCCCCCGCCGCGACGGCGGCCGCGGAGCCGAAGGCCGCGGCGGCGTCGAAGCCGAACGAGCCCTGCACCGGAGAGTTCCAGAAGGACGCGCGGCTCGGCCCGAAGTGGCTGCCCAAGAAGTGGCAGAAGCCGGTCGGCCCGCTGCTCAAGGGCTGGAAGCGGACGGGTGACCTGGCGCCGTCGTCGTTCCTCAAGAAGTACTGGGAAGGCCCCGCGGACTCCGGCAGCTGGAAGTACCCGCCGAACGACGGCTTCGAGACGGTCAACGGCCAGGTCGACAAGCACCCCGAGGAGCTGGAGGAGGGCGAGCTGCTCGACCGGTTCGGTTCGGAGTACGGCTCGTTCCTGGCCCCCGCGGGCGACCCGTACGCCAAGCGTGCGCTGCCCCCGCAGAACCTCAACACCCGCGACGCCGCGGTCGCCTGCGACTACCGCGTCTACGAGGTGAGCAAGCCGTTCTACGTCTGGCAGGGCAGCATCGCCCCCTGGTTCGAGCAGCCCGGCCACGGCCAGCAGATCAAGCTCGACGCGGTGTTCCTCGACCCGGGCGAGGGGCAGCGCCTGAACGTGAAGTGGCTCCTCGAGCACGGCTACCTCGAGCCCGCGAACAGCTAGCACGCCGATGGACATCCGTGGACTGCCCGCCGCCCTGCGCGAGGCCGGTGTCGCCGACGGCTACTACTGGATCGAGGGCGTCCACGAACCGGCCCCCACGCCTCCCGACTTCGTCTACCTGCGGCGGACCGAGGGCGGCATGGCGTGGGAGACCGGGACGTACGAACGCGGCACGCATCACCCGCTCGCCCGGCATGCGGACGAGGCGGAGGCCTGCGCGCAGCTGCTGCGGCTACTGGTGTGAGCCGGCGAGCGCCTCGTGCTCGCAGGCGTCGTCGATGCCGTACGTGTCCCAGGCGGGGAACGGGTCGAGGCCGAGCGGCGGGAGGCTCTCGCCCTCGGCCATGAGGCAGCCGGACAGTGCCGCGCGCAGCGCATCGGGCCGCAACCCGGTCCCGATGAACACCAGTTCCTGCCCCTGGAAGTCCTCCGCGTCGCGCGCGGCGGACGGCTCGAAGCGGGCGACGGACCCGGCCTGTGACCACAATCCGGTCACGTTCGGACGGCTGGCGAGCCAGAAGAAGCCCTTGGAGCGCAGCACGTCCCCGAAGCTTCCGCTGTCCAGACCCTGCGTGACGAAGTTCCACAACCGCTCGGGGTGGAAGGGGAGTTCGGCACGGAAGACGGTGCTGGAAATGCCGTACTCCTCGGTCTCCGGCACATGGTCCCCGTTCAGCTCCCGCACCCACCCCGGAGCCTGCTGGGCCCGCTCCAGGTCGAACAGGCCGGTGCCGAGGACCTGTTGGAGATCCACCCGGCCCTGGGTCGCGGGCACGAGGCGGGCGAGCGGATTGAGGCGCGCGAGGGTGGCGGTGAGCCGCTCGGCGTCCCGCTCGTCGACCAGGTCGAGCTTGTTGAGGACGATGACGTCCGCGAACTCGATCTGGTCCATCAGCAGATCGCTGACCGTGCGCTCGTCCTCCTCGTACTGATCGAGCCCCCGCTCGGCCAGACCGTCACCGCCCGTCAGCTCCGGCAGGAAGTTGGCGGCGTCGACGACCGTCACCATCGTGTCGAGCCGGGCGAGATCGCCGAGGGTGACGCCGTCGTCGCGCGGGAACTCGAAGGTGGCGGCCACCGGCATCGGTTCGGAGATGCCGCTGGACTCGATGAGGAGATAGTCGAACCGACCCGCCCTCGCAAGACGGTCGACCTCCTCCAGGAGGTCGTCGCGCAGGGTGCAGCAGATGCACCCGTTGGTCATCTCCACGAGACGTTCCTCAGTGCGCGAGAGAGCGGCATCGCCGCCCCGCACGAGGGCGGCGTCGATGTTGATCTCGCTCATGTCATTGACGATCACCGCGACGCGCAGGCCTTCGCGGTTGCCCAGGACATGGTTGAGCAGGGTCGTCTTGCCCGCGCCGAGGAAGCCGGACAGGACGGTGACCGGCAGTCGCTCGGCCATCCCGTCAGCCCTCGGGGCGCAGCAGGCCGCGCTCGTACGCCTTGGCGAGGCGCTGGGGGACGAGGTAGGCGGAGCCGTCGACAGTGACCGGGACCAGCTGCGGGGTGGTGGCCTTCCACTGGGCGCGGCGGTGGCGGGTGTTGCTGCGGGACATCTTGCGCTTGGGTACGGCCATGGGTTCTCGGGTTCCTTTCTCGGTGGTGCGGCGTCGAGGCTATATGAAAATGGATCCCATTACGAACTGGAGGGTCCGGGCGGCGGCGAGCGCCGGGATCCGGAACCGCTCTGCGGGCCGATTCCGCAGTTGACAGCCCGAACACACCCGCGACAGCATCCCGTCGATGGAGATCACGGACCTGACACCGGCGGAGCTGCGCGTCTGGCGGGCGTTCCCGCTCGGCACGGGCGTCGACTTCCGTGAGAGCCCCGATGACGACCCCCGGGCCGGCGGCTCGTGGGGGCCCGAACGGACCGTGCGGGCCGAGGTGTTGCGGGCGCTGCTGCTCAACGGGCCGATGCGGGACGGCGAGATCGCGGGCCTGAAGCTGACGGGCGCGCGGATCACCGGGCGGCTCGACCTGATGTACGGGACGGTCGAGCATCCCGTGCGGCTGCGGTCCTGCCACTTCGAAGAGGCGCCGAATCTGTACGGGGCGCAGGTCCGCGCCCTGGTCCTCAGCGACTCGGTCCTGCCGGGGCTGACCGCGGGAACCCTCCGGGTGGAGCTGGTCCTGCGGATCACCTGCTGCCGGATAGCGGGGCCCGTGCGGCTCGCGGGCGCGCAGATCACCGGTGCCTTCTTCGTCAACGGGGCGGAGCTCGGCGCGCCGCCCGTGCCCGACGAGCCGCCCGCGGAGGACGCCGAAGCGGTGCTTCAGCTGAATCATGCGGAGGTCGGCACCGACGTATGGGCCGTCGGCCTTGTCGCGCACGGCCAGGTCCGGATGAACGGCGCCACTGTCGGCGGCCAGGTCAACCTCGACGACGCCGAACTGAGTGCCCCTGGTGGAGTCGCCCTGCACGCCGAGACCCTGTCGGTCGGCACCGATCTGCGGGCCGTGCGGCTGCGGGCCCGTGGCACGGTCAATCTGAGCGGTGCCCGCATCCCGCGCCACATCAATCTCGCCTACGCCCGTCTCTCCCACCCCGAGGGGTCGGCGCTGCGCGCCAGCAGCTGCGTCGTCGGCGAGCTGTGGCTGCGGGAGGCCGCCCCGATCGAGGGCGCCGTCAATCTGCGCCGCTCCCAGCTGGACCTGCTGCACGTCCCCCCGGAGGTGTGGCCGGATCAGGTCAAGCTCGACGGCCTCGGCTACCAGCGGCTCGCCCCGCATCTGCCCGCCGAACAGCGGCTTCCGCTGCTCGACCGCGAGGCGGGCGGCTATCTCCCGCAGGGCTACGAGCAGTTGGCCGCCGCATACCGCACGGTCGGCGACGAGGCCGCCGCCCGCACCGTCCAGCTGGCCAAGCTCCGCCGGCATCGCGGCACCCTGCCCCCGTACGCCCGGATCTGGGGGCATCTCCAGGACGTGACCGTCGGCTACGGCTTCCGGCCCATGCGCGCCGCCGGATGGCTGTTCGTCCTGCTGCTCGGCGGCGCGCTCGCCTTCGCCCTGCACCATCCGCGTCCGTTGAAGTCCGGTGAGGCCCCCGACTTCAACCCCGTCTTCTACAGCCTTGACCTGCTCCTCCCGATCATCGGCTTCGGGCAGGAGGCGGCGTTCGCGCCGGACGGCTGGTACCAGTGGCTCTCGTATCTGCTGATCGCCACGGGCTGGGTGCTTGTCACCACGGTCGCGGCGGGCATCTCGCGGTCGCTCAGCCGGCAGTGACCGTGAGCGCCCAGGCGATGTAGGCGGCGTTCACGGTCAGCCGGGCGGTCACGCCCCAGGGGCTGTTGAGGAATCCCGTACGGGTGCGGGTGTGGAACGCCGCGTCGACATGCGAAACCTGGAAGGCGCTCAGCAGCGCGACGGCGGCCCAGCCGCCGGCCGTGCGGGTCGAGGGGGCGAACAGCAGGGCGGCCGTGGCGAGTTCGGCCACCGCGCTGCCGACGACGAGGGTGGCGGGGGAAGGAAGCCAGCGCGGGACCAGGGTGCGGAAATAGGCGGGGAACAGGAAGTGCGTGACGGCCGTGACGGTCAGGAAGGACGCGAGGGCCAGGGCTGCGAAGTCGTACATGCGGCGATGATCGGGGCGTCGGCGGGGCCACGTATTGAACGGAACGCGCGTGATGAACGGAACGCGCGTGATGAACAGATCGCGTGCGTGAACAGATCACGCGACGCACGGGCGCGGACGGGGCAACGATCGATATCCTCCAGCGGAAACGCTCAAACGAACACCCGATGGGTACGTCGCGAGGGGGCCGGCAGCATGCGGGAGCCGAGGGAAATCAGGCGGCAGCGGATACTCGCGGTCGTGGAGTCGCGCGGCGAGGCGCGGCTGAGTGATCTCGCCGCCGATCTGGAGGTCTCGGTGATCACCGTTCGCCGCGATGTCGAAGACCTGGCCCGCGAGGGCCGGCTGCGGCGCGGTCACGGCGTGGCACGCTCGGTCGGGCCCGTGGAACGGACCACCGCGCCCGCCGAACCGGTGGCCTCCGGGGAAGCCGTGGCGCTGATGGTGCCCGAGCGGCACACCTATCTGTACGAGACGATGCACGGGGCGCGGGGCGCCCTGAGCGAGGCGGGGATGCGGGTCGCCCTGCACATCGCGCCGCAGGTGGAAGGTGCCGAACGGCCGCTGGTGGAACGGGTGTTGGCCGAGGGTGTGCGAGGGCTGCTCATCGCTCCGCGCTGGCGCACCGCGGCCGAGGAGGAGGCGGACTACGCCTGGCTCGCCGCGTCCGGTGTGCCCACCGTGGTGATGGAGCGGCGGCCGCGGGCCGGCAGCGCGCTGCACGCCATGGACTCCGTGTGCACGGACCACTGGTTCGGCATCCATCTCGCCGTCGACCACCTCGTGCAGCTCGGCCATCGCCGGATCGTCCTGGCCGCGCGCGACGACAGCCCGACGGCCCGTGCGCTGCGCGCGGCCTTCGCCGAGATCGCCGCGTCCCGGGCGGAGATCGAGGACTGGACGGTGGTGCTCAGCGCCCGCGACGCCGGACCCGGCCGGGCGCGCGAACCCCTCGACCTCGCGGCGCTGCTGCGCGAGCGCCGGGCCACGGCCGCCGTGCTGCACGGCGACGTCGACGCGCTGATGCTCGTGTCGCAGCTCATCGAAGGCGGGGTGCGGGTACCGCAGGACTGCTCGGTGGTGGCGTACGACGATGTGGTGGCCGCGCTTGGCAGCACCCCGCTGACCGCGGTGTCCCCGCCGAAGCACGAGGTGGGACGGGTCGCGGCCCAGCTCCTGCTGCGCAGGTTCGCCGAGGCGGAGGCGTCAGGCGCCGGGCACCCGCAGCGAGTTGAGCTGCTGCCGGAGCTGAAGGTGCGCGGCTCCGCCACCCATCCCGCGATCGTTTGACCGCTTAAGTTTCTTTTGATCGGTCTCTTGACCGGCTTCGTTCACGCGATCAGGATTCCCGTGTCCCGAACAAGAGCCGCGGGAGGCACCCATGCCCGGTCGACCGAGTCGCCGGTCCCTGCTCGCCGTGACAGCCGCCGTTCCCGCGGCAGGCGCGTTGAGCGCCTGCTCGGGCGGCAAGGGCCGAACGGCACGCACCAAGGGCGGCAGTACACGCATCACCTTCTGGTCCGCGCTGCGCGGCAGCCAGGAAGTGGTCGACGCGTTCAACAAGACCCACGACCGAGTCCAGGTCGAGTTCCAGCAGATCCCGTCAGGGGCGATGGGCGGCTACGCCAAGCTCAGCAACGCCGCCCGCGCCGGCAACGCCCCGGACGTCGCCACCATCGAGTACCCCCAGGTCCCTGGCTTCGCCATCGACGGCGTCGCCCGTGACCTCACCCCGCTCCTGACCGACCGGCTGCGCGCCAAGCTGCTCCCGCAGGCTCTCGGCCTGACCACGTTCGAGAAGCGGGTCTTCACCGTTCCGCTCGACGTGGAGCCGATGGTCCTGCACTACCGCACCGATCTGTTCGACCAGTACGGCCTTCAAGTCCCGCGCACCTGGGACGAGTTCGCCGAAGCCGCCCGCACCGTACGGGACAAGTCCCGCGACCGGCGGCGGCTCGCGCTCTTCCCCACCGACGGCTTCACCCAGTTCGCCGCGTGGGCGTGGCAGGCGGGCGCCCAGTGGTTCGACACCCGCGACGGCGCCTGGAACGTCTCGCTCGCCGACCGGCCGACTAGCGAGGTCGCGGCGTACTGGCAGCGGCTCGTCGACGACGACCTGGTCTTCGCCAACGCCTCCGAGAGCAGACAGCACGACTCGCAGCTCGGTGAGGGCCTGGTCCTTGCCCGGCTCAGCGGCGCCTGGGACGCGGGCGCGCAGATGAACGCGCGGCCGGGCCAGAAGAAGCAGTGGGCGATCGCCCCGCTCCCGCAGTGGGACCCCGACCACCCGGTCGTCGGCACCCACGGCGGCTCCACCTTCGCCGTCACCAAGGACAGCCGGAACCCGGAAGCCGCCATGGAGTTCATCGAGTGGCAGGTCTCGCACCCCGACGCCCTGCGCGCCCGGCTCTCCAGCGGCACCAGCAGCCAGTACCCGGCCGTCCCCGGCCTGGTCTCTGTGGGCCGCGCCGCCTTCGACCGCTCCTACTACGCGGGCCAGGACATCTACCGCCTCTTCCAGGAACAGGCGGACACCATCCGCGACGGCTGGGTCTGGGGTCCGCGGATGACCGCGACCCAGCGCGTGATGCAGGACGGCTTCGCCCGCGCGGGCGGCGGCCAGGGCTCGATCGTCGACGCGGTGCACGCGGCGCAGGACGGCACCATGCCCGACCTCAAGGCCCTGGGCCTCTCCACCACCGAGCACAGCACATGACCGGCGCGAAGGGGACAGGGCGAGGCCAAGCACCCCGTACGCCACCGAGCACCAGCAGAAAGGCAGGTGACCCCCGATGACCACGACCGCGCCCCCGGCCCGCGCCGCCCGCACGGCCGCTGCCCCCGCCGCTGCCCGCGGCGCCCGCGCCAGTGCGCGCCGCCGTGAACACATGGCGTGCGGCGTCCTGATGACCCCCTTCCTGATCCTGTTGGCGACGGTCTTCCTGATCCCCGTCGGCACCGCCGTCTGGCTGAGCTTCTTCAGCGACGACCAGCCCGGCCTCGGCTTCGGCCCCGAACGCACCGTCTTCGTCGGCCTGCGCAGCTACACGGCCGTCCTCACCGACCCGACCTTCCTCGGCAGCCTCGGCGTGGTCGCCCTCTACTGCCTGATCTACATCCCGCTGATGGTGATCGGCGCCCTCGCGCTCGCCCTGCTGCTCGACTCGGGCCTCGTACGGCTGCGGGCCTGGGCGCAGTTGAGCCTCTTCCTGCCGCACGCGGTGCCCGGCATCATCGCCGCCCTCATCTGGCTCTACCTCTACACCCCGGGGCTCAGCCCCGTCGTCGAACTCCTCGCCAAGGGCGACATCACCGTCGACTTCCTCGGCGTGCACACGGTGCTCCCGTCGATCGTGAACATCGCCCTGTGGAGCAACCTCGGCTACAACATGGTGATCTTCTACGCCGCCCTGCAGGCTGTCCCGCGCGAGGTGATCGAGGCCGCGGTCGTCGACGGCGCGGGACCGGTGCGCACCGCACTCCAGGTCAAGGCGCCGCTGGTGCGCTCCTCCATCGTGATGGTCGCCATGTTCACCCTGATCTGGGCGCTGCAGCTGTTCACCGAGCCGATGCTGCTCAGCCAGTCCTCCCCGATGATCAACTCGCGCTTCTCGCCCAGCATGTACATCTACGACGCGGCCTTCACCCGCAACAACTACGGCCTGGCGGCGGCCGCTTCGGTGATCCTGCTGCTGTGCACGGTCGCCCTGTCGTACGGCGTCACGCGCTGGACGAACCGCTCCCAGAAGGAGGCCGCACGATGAGCGCCGACACCCTCACCGCGGGCCGCCCCCGCCTCCTGGGCCGCACCGTCGTCAACACCGTGGTCGGCATCGCGGTGCTCTACACCCTGCTGCCCGTCCTGTGGCTGGTGCTGGCCGCGTCCAAGAACCGGGACGCCCTGTTCAGCAGCGACTTCTTCTCGCTGGCCGACTTCTCCTTCGTACAGAATCTGCGCGACCTGTTCGCGATGGACGGCGGCCTGTACGGACGCTGGTACACCAACAGCCTGCTGTACGCCGTCCTCGGCGCCGCGATCAGCGCCCTGATCAGCGTCGCCTGCGGCTACGCCTTCGACAAGTACCGCTTCCGGCACAAGGAGAAGGTCTTCGGCCTGGTGCTCGCGGCGGTGATGGTGCCGCAGACGGTGCTCGCCCTGCCGCTGTATCTGATGGCGTCGGCCACGGGTGTCGTCGACACCTTCTGGGCGGTGTTCATCCCGGTCCTCTTCAACCCGTTCGGCGTCTATCTCGGGCGGATCTTCAGTCAGGGGTACGTTCCCGACGAGGTGCTCGAAGCGGCGCGGATGGACGGGGCGGGGGAGCTGACCACGTATGTGCGTGTCGCCCTGCGGATGCTGGGGCCCGGCCTGGTGACGGTGTTCCTCTTCCAGCTCACCGCCATCTGGAACAACTTCTTCCTGCCCATGGTGATGCTCTCGGACGAGAGGCTGTATCCCGTCAGCCTCGGCCTCTACACCTGGAACAGCTCCGCAAGCGTCTCGCCCGAGTACTACCCCGTGGTGATCATGGGTTCGCTCCTCGCGGTGCTGCCGCTGATCCTCGCCTTCATCCTGCTGCAGCGCTTCTGGAAGTCGGGCCTGACCGCGGGCTCGGTCAAGTGAGCCATGGGAAAGGGCCATAGGAAAGGGCCATGTGAAAGGGAATCTGTTGATGAACGGCAGTCACCGTCCGCACACCGCGCTCGCCATGGGGCAGGACGCGGCGACGGCCGTGCTCGGCCCCGGCGCCCTGGCCGCGCTCGGCCAGGTCTGCGATCTGGTGCCAGACACCGTCCTGGACGACTTCACCACCCCGCGGGCCCGCTCCGTGCTCGCGGACGTGGAGGTCCTCGTCACCGGCTGGGGCTGCCCGCCCCTTGACGCCGCCGCGCTCGCGGCGGCGCCCCGGCTGCGGGCCGTCGTCCACACCGCGGGGTCGGTACGCGGGCACATCACCGAGGAGTGCTGGGAGCGCGGCATCGAGGTGTCGTCGGCCGCCGCGGCCAACGCGCTGCCCGTCGCCGAATACACGGTCGCCATGATCCTGCTGACAGGCAAGCAAGTCCTTGAGCGTGCCCGTGAGTTCGGCGTCACCCGCCGCCGCGACGACTGGCTCGGCGTCTCGCAGGGCGTCGGCAACTACGGCCGCACGGTCGGCATCCTCTCCGCATCGCTGATCGGCCGGCGGGTGATCGAACTCCTGCGGCCGTACGACCTGCGGGTACTGCTGCACGACCCGTACGTCAGCGACGAGGCGGCCGCGGCGCTCGGTGTGCGGCCCGTCGGCATCGAGGAGCTCTTCGCGAGCAGCGACGTCGTCAGCGTGCACACGCCGCTGCTGCCCGCCACCCGCGGCCTCGTCGGCCACGACCTGCTCGCCGCGATGCGCCACGACGCGGTGCTCATCAACACCGCCCGCGGCGCCGTGCTCGACCAGGACGCCCTCACCGAGGCCGCCACGGCCGGCCGCATCCGGGCCGTCCTCGATGTCACGGACCCTGAAGTGCTGCCTCCCGACCACCCGTTGTGGGACTGCGACAACGTCACGATCACCCCGCATCTCGCCGGATCGCAGGGCAACGAGTGGGGGCGCCTCGCCGATCTCGCCGTCGCCGAGCTCGGCCGCTGGGCCGCGGGCGACGGCTTCGCCCATCCCGTACGACGCGAAAGGCTGGCCTACCTCGCATGAGCATCCCCGGACTGCCCGAAGAGAACCGGGAGTTGAGCCCGCACACCGGTTACACGCGCGAGCACTGGGAGGCCGCCGCCGACGGCCTCCTGGGCGCCGCCTGGCAGTGGGCGACACCGCACGGCGCCCTCCTCGACCTGCCGGGACGGCCCTCCGCGTCCGGCGTACGGTCGGACGGCCTGGAGGGATACGCCCGCACTTTCCTCGCCGCCGCGTTCCGGGTGGCGGGCGCCGAGGGCAAGGACCCGCACGGCTGGCTCGACCGGTACGCGCGGGGGCTCGCGGCGGGCACCCGCACACCCGGCCGCGTCGACACCGAGTCCTGGCCCGTCATCCTCGACCACCACGTCCAGGGCCAACCCATGGTCGAATCCGCCTCCGTGGCCCTCGGCCTGCGGCTGACCCGCCCCTGGCTGTGGGACCGCCTCGACGGCGACGTACAGGACCGCGCGGAGGAATGGCTGCGCGGCGCGCTCCGCCACGTCCCCGCACCGAACAACTGGTACCTCTTCCCCTACACCGTGGCAGGCTTCCTGGAGTCGGTGGGCCGCGGCGACACGGAGACGGCCAGGGCCCGCGAACGGGCCCTGGAACTCCTGGAGACCTGGTACCGCGGCCAGGGCTGGTACGCCGACGGCGACGGCCGCGCCTTCGACCACTACAACGGCTGGGCACTGCACCTCTACCCGGTGCTCGACGCCCAACTGTCCAGCGACAAGCGCCAGTTGGAGGTCCATGGCCTCCGTCTGCGCGAACACCTGAAGAGCTTCGGGCTCCTCTTCGGCGGCGACGGCGCCCCGATCCACTTCGGCCGCTCCCTGACCTACCGGTTCGCCGCCGCGGCGTCCATCGCCCTCGGCGCGGTCACCGGCCACACCCCGCTCACCCCCGGCACCTCGCGCCGCCTCCTGAGCGGATCGCTGCGCTACTTCCTCGACCGCGGCTCGGTCGGCGACGACGGCCTGCTCAGCCTCGGCTGGCACGGCCCGCACGAGGCGGGCCTGCAGAACTACTCGGGGCCCGCGTCGCCGTACTGGGCGTCGAAGGCGTTCGTCTGCCTGCTCGCCCCGGCAGGACACCCCCTGTGGACGGCGACCGAAGAACCGGCGCCCAGCGAGACCCGCGACCGCGTGCTCGCGCTGCCCGCCCCCGGCCTGCTCGTGCACAGCACCCGCGCGGACGGGGTGGTCCGGCTGCACAACCACGGCAGCGACCACGCGCGCCCGCACGAGGCGCAGTCGGCCGCGCACGAGGACCCGCTCTACGCCCGCCACGCCTACTCCACCCGCACGGGACCCACGGCACGCGGCAACACCCCCGACAACCACATCGCCGTAGAAGTGGCGGGCATCCGCAGCGCCCGCTGCCGCATCGAGCCGCTCGGCGCCGACAACGGGGCCGGCTGGGGCTGGGCCGCATCCCGGCACACCCCGGTCTTCGTCGGCGGCCCGCCCATGGTGCCGGGGCTGAGCGTGGAGAGCGTCACCGTGGCCAAGGGCCCGTACGAGCTGCGCGTGCACCGCGTCATCGGCGCACCGCACGGCGCCCGCGTCACCCACACGGGCTGGGCGACCGGGCCCGAGGAGAACCTGCACTCCGCGCTCCATCCACTGCACGGCTGGACAGCTCAGGACGAACAACGCGCACCCCAGGGCACCGCGTTCACCCGGTGGGCCCGCATGCCGCGCCTCACGGCGGACACGGAGGGTACCTCCCTCTACGCGGCCCTCGCCCTGCTCACTGCGGCGCCGGAACCCGCGCCACTGGCGGATGCGGTCACCGCGGTGGACGCGACGGCCGACGGGGTCGAGGTGCGGTGGGCCGACGACGGATCCACGACACGGATCTCCTTCGAGCCGCTGGCCGTTGAACACCGGGAGGGGGCTCCGATGGGCTGACAGTTCAGGGGATTGGGCACACTGGCCGACCATGGGCATGTTCACCGCCGGGCACGGCATCACCGTCTTCGCCGAATCCCGTCCGTACGAGGTGACCCGGCACCGGCATCCCGCTTGGAAGCTCGTCCTGCCGGCCGGGGGACACGTCACCGTCGGGGCGGACGCCGGGGCGGGCGCCGGGGCGGGCGTGCTGGTGCCGCCGCGGTTCGAGCACGGTTGCGGCACCTCGTCGGGCTTCGTCGCCGTCTTCCTCGAACCATGGCGGGTGCCGGGCGCGGCCCACGCCGTGCGGCCGGTCTGGCTCGACGCGGCGCGGACGCGGAGGATGCGCGACGCGCTGGGGCCGCAGCTGGACGGCGCGGCGCTGCGCGCCGAACTGGCCGCGTTCGCAGGGCCGCCGACCGCCGTCGACGCACGCGTGCGCCATGCGGTCCGGGCCTGCGGCGGAGCCGCCCGGCTCGACGAGGTCGCCGCCGACGTGGGGCTCTCCCCGGCGCGGCTGCGCACGCTGGTCCGCACGGAGGTGGGCATTCCGCTCGGCACCCTGCGGCAGTGGGAGCGGCTGCGGACCGCGGTCGGCGCGCTGGTCGAGGGCGGTACGGACATCGCGGAGGCCGCCACCGCCGCCGGCTTCGCGGACCAGGCCCACCTCACCCGCACCGTCCGCAAGCTGGTGGGCCGCACGCCGGGTTCGCTGCGGCGCGGCGGGCTTGACCCTCACGCCGCGTCAGGCTGCAGGCTTCAGCCCGACGAAAGGCGAGGTCCATGAGTTACACCGTGGGGCAGGTCTCCGGGTTCGCCGGGGTGACCGTCCGTACCCTGCATCATTACGACCGGGCGGGTCTGCTCACCCCCAGCGAGCGCAGCCCCGGCGGCTACCGCCTGTACAGCGAGGCCGACCTGGCCCGCCTGCAGCAGATCCTCTTCTACCGCGAACTCGGCTTCGCCCTGGAGGAGATCGCGGAGATCCTCGCGGACCCGCAGTCCAACGCCCTCGACCAGCTGCGCGCCCGGCACAAGGCGCTGGTCGAGCAGATCGGCAAGCTGGGGCGCCTGGTGGAGGTCGCCGAGCGGGCCATGGAGGTGCAGCAGACCGGCGTACGGCTCAGCCCGCAGGAGCGGTTCGAGGTGTTCGGGGAGATCACCTTCGATCTGAGTTACGCCACCGAGGCCGAGCTGAAGTGGGCGGGCAGCGCGGGACATCGCGAGGCGATGAGCCGCGCCGCCGCCCACTCCAAGGAGGACTGGGCGCTGCTCATGAGCGAGGCGGCGCGGTGGCGCGATCGGCTCGTCGCGGCGTTCGACGAGGGAGAGCCCGCCGAGGGAGAGCGCGCGACGGCCCTGGCCGAGGAGCACCGCAGGCACATCTCCCGCTGGTTCACGCCGTGCCCGCCCGAGATGCACATCCGCGTCGCCGACGACTTCGCCGAGGACCCGAGGGCCTTCGCGCTCGTCGTGCCGCCCTCCCAGCAGCGGCCCGGCCTTGCGATGTTCCTGCGTGCCGCGGTGCTCGCCAATGCCCGAGCCAACCCTGAAGGTAAAGCTAAACCTGAGGTTGAGGGTGGGGTCGAGTCCGGCGTGGAGTCACTCGCCGGGAGGGAGGGAAGCTGATGCGTGTTCTGATCACCGCGGCCGGGTCGTACGGCGATGTCGCGCCGTACACCGGACTCGGCGCCCGGCTGCGCGAAGCGGGCCACGACGTCGCCCTCGCCACCCAGGAGACCTTCGCGCCGCTCGTCCGCGCCGCCGGTCTCACCTTGCGTCCGCTGCCCGCCGACCCGCACGCTTCCGGCGGCGGGAGCGGCGGCAAGCGGGAGCTGCTGCGGGCGGCCGCGTCGTTCGTACGCGAACTGGGGTCAGGGCTCGTCGACGCGGCGGAGCACGGCGGCGGCCCTGACGTACTGCTGCTGTCGACGACCACGGCCCCGCTCGGCTGGCAGCTGGCCGAGGCCATGGGCGTACCGACCCTCGGTGTGTACCTGCAACCCACGCACCCCACCCGCGAGTTCGCACCGGTCGTCAGCGGTGCCCGTTCCCTCGGCGGCCCCGGCAACCGAGCGATGGGCCGCTTCTCACTGCGGATGACGGACCGCGTCTACGCCGACGCCGTCCGGGACCTGCGCAGCCGCCTCGGCCTGCCCGCGGCCGCGCCCGGAGCCGTCCGGCGCCGGCGGGAGGAGGCCCGGTGGCCGGTCCTGCACGGCTTCAGCCCGGCTGTGGTGCCCCGGCCCGGAGACTGGCGCGACGGCCTGGACGTCGTCGGCAACTGGTGGCCGCACCACGACCCGGGCCGCCCGCTGCCCGCCGCCCACGAGGACTTCCTGCGGGCGGGCCCGCCGCCCGTCTTCATCGGCTTCGGCAGCATGGCCGCCGGCGAGGGGGAACGGCTGAGCGAGATCGCCGTGGCCGCCCTGCGCAAGGCCGGGCTGCGCGGCGTTCTCCAGGAGGGGCGGGCGGGCCTGATGGCGTACGGCGACGACATCCTCACGGTCGACGAGGTGCCCCACGCGCTGCTCTTCCCGAGGATGGCCGCGGTCGTCCACCACGCGGGCGCGGGCACCACGGCGGCGGCGCTGCGGGCCGGGGTCCCCGCGATCCCCGTCCCCGTCATGGCCGACCAGCCGTTCTGGGCCGCCCGCGTGGCCGCCTTGGGCGCCGCCACCACGCCGATCCCCTTCAAACACCTCACTGCGGAGCGCCTGGCCGAGCAGCTGGGCGGCGCAGTGCGCGAGGACTCGCTGAAGGCGGCTGCCGGGGGCATCGCCCGCCGGATGGGCGCGGAGGACGGTGCGGGTCATGTCCTCAAGGCGGTGGAGGGGCTGGGCGCGCCCCGAAGGGGCGCGGGGAACTGCGCGACCAGCCACGACACAGCCGCAGACGAGCGATGAGTCAGGCGGCGTAACAGAGCACCGCGGGGTCGGCCGGGGCACCTGCCACGGCCGCCTGCACGGTACGGACGGTGGCCGCGCCCTGCGAACGGTTCCGTGCGAAGACGACGAGCCGCAGCACCACGAACCGCGCGACACCGGCCAGCGCGGAGGCGGACAGATAGACCACCTGCTCAAGCACTGCACCGGGCGCCGCCACCAGCAGCTGCAGGACCAGCATCGCCGCACAGGTCACCGCGTACGCGGCCCCCGCGGATCCGGCCGACTGCGCATGCTGGCGCCGGGTCGCGCGCCCGCCCGCTCCGAAGGTGAAGCGGGCGTGCAGCTCGGTGGCGAGGAGCGTGGAGACCACGGTGATCAGGGCGTTGGCCAGTACCCAGGGAATCCAGGAGGAGAGTCCCGCCACGGCGAAGCTGGAGGCGATCCCCACCCCGCCGCCGCAGAGCACGAAGCGCGCGAAGGCGGATAAGGCGCCGGGCGCCGTCTGCTCCTGACTCTGTGCTGTCTCCATGATCCGACCCCCTGTATTGGCTGACTTGGCGAACCGAGCACTGCTCGGCCTGCGGGGCGGAGGAGTGCTCGGTTCGTGGCGTCATCATGGCACATGCGTGGCGCCATAGCGAGCCATTTATGGCGCAGCCCCATGCTGGCAATGGTGCAGCTGCCGGAGTGGAGTCACGAATATGCAGGTCGGCGACTTGGTGTCGCCCTAGTCCACGATGGCACCACACGAGATGTTGATCTCGGTGGAGGTGATGGTGCGCGCCTGGTCGGACGCCACGAAGGCCGCGGTGGCACCCACATCGCTCAGCGTCGCCGTGCGGGGGAGGAGCGTCGCCTCCTGAAGGCCCGCGGCGATCTCCGCCGCCCCGGGAAAGCCCTCGGGCAGCGATTCGGGTACGCCTCCAGTCTTGAGGGTGACGACGCGAATGCCGGACGGGCCGAGTTCACAGGCCCACTGGCGGCGCAGCCCCTCGATGGCGTCGAGCGCGATCTTGAAGCCGCCGAGCCCCGGGAGCGTCTGCGGCCCGCCACCGCCGAACGCGAGGATCACTCCCGTACCGCGTGCGGTCATGTGGCGGGCCGCGGCCCTGGTGGTGAGGAACTGCGAGCGCATCGCGTTCGTGATCGGCCGGAGGAAGTCGCTCACGGCGATCTCGGCCAGTGGCTGGTGCACATCGCCGTACCCGATGGCGTTGAACGAGATGTCGATGTGCCCCTCGCGCGCGGCGATGCCGTCGACGTAGGTGTCCACGGCCTGTTCGTCCAGGGCATCGACGACGCCGGTCTCCGCTACGCCGCCCTGCGCGCGGATCGCGTCGGCGACCGCGTCGAGCGTCTTGCCGGTGCGTCCTGCGAGGTGGACCCGCGCGCCCTCGCGGGTGAAGGCGCGCGCCACCGCGCCGCCGATCGGCCCTCCGGCCCCGTACAGCACGGCCACCTTGTTCTCGAGCAGCATGTCCCGGTCCTTCCTCGTGGTGCGAGTCCGGTGCGCCCGGATCTCGGAAGGTACGTCGGGACGGGCCGCCGGATTTCGACATCCGGCGGCGAGTCGCTGCTACCGCACCTCTTCACCGCCCACCACGACCAGCTCCGCACGTGTGCCGGGAATGTCCTCGGGGCGTACGCGCAGGATGTCCCGGGACAGGACGACGAAGTCGGCGAGTTTGCCGACGGTCAGGGAGCCGCGGTCGTCCTCCAGGAAGTTGGCGTACGCGGATCCCATCGTGTAGCCGTGGATCGCGGTCTCCACGTCCAGCGTCTCGCCCGGCTGCCAGGCGTCGCCGCCGCCGAGGGGGCGGCGGGTCAGGGCCGTGTAGATGCCGGCCATCGGGTCCATCTCGGCGACGTTCCAGTCGCTGGAGAGGGCGAGCACCGCACCCGCCTCGTGCAGGCTGCGCATCGGCCAGGCCTTGTGCCAGCGCTCGGCACCGATGTTCTCGGCCCAGTCCTGGCCGGGCCCCGCGATCTCGGGGGCGCAGTGACGCGGCTGCATACAGGCGACGACACCGAGCTCGGCGAAGCGCGGCGTGTCGGCGGGGTCCAGGCATTCGACGTGGACGACCTGGTGGCGGGCGTCGCGCGGACCGTTGAGGGAGCGGGCGTGCTCGACGGCGTCCAGGACGGTGCGGATGCCGCGGTCGCCCGTGGCGTGTACGAAGCACTGGAAGCCGCGGGCGTCCAGCTTGGCGAGCAGCTCCACGAACTCGTGCGGGGGATAGAACGTGTCGCCCCGGTGGTGCCCGCACCCGGCATAGGGCTCAAGGAGCGCGGCCGTGCGCGGCTCGACCACATCGTCGATGTACAGCTTCAGCGGTCCGACCCGCAGCCGGTCGTCGGCGAAGTCCCGCGCGGCCGCAGCGAAGTCGTCCAGGTCCGCGTCGGTCGTGCCGCGCGGATGGAAGAGCGCGGCGACGATCCGCGAGCGCAGCCGCCCTTCCGCGCGGGCGCGGCTGAACAGCGCCAGGTCGTCCAGGGAGTTCTGCGGCTCGACGACCGTGGTGATGCCGTACCCGATCGCGTCGTCCAGGCTCTTGGCCAGGCGGCCGTACTGCCGGTCGGGCGAGGCCCACGGCACGCCGAGCTCGTTCAGTGCCCGGTGGCCGTCGCGGGAGAGGCCCTTGACCGCGAAGTCCTTGATGAAACCGGTGGGTTCGCCGGTCTCCGGGTCGGTCTCGGCGCGGCCGAACGGCAGCGACGTACGGTCGCGGTCCACACCGAGGCGACGCAGCGCGGCCGTGTTGAGCCAGGCGGTGTGCACGTCGTAGCTGAGGACGAAGGCGGGGGTGTCCCCGGTGACGGGGTCGAGATCGGCGGCGTTCGGCATGCGGCCGCCGGGGATCGCGGAGTAGTCGAAGGCCTCGGCCTCGATCCAGTCGGCGTCCGGGTGGTGGTCGTGCCAGGCGCGGATGCGGTCGTGGATTTCGGCGAGGGTGCGGGCCCCGGCGAGCTGTACGCAGTCGTCGTCGGAGCCGAGGCGTACGTGGTTGTGGGCGTCGATGAAGCCCGGCAGGACAAGACGTCCGCGCCCGTCGACGACGCGGGTGCCCTGACCCGTCCAGGAGTCCGCCTCCTCGTCCGGCCCGAGCCACACGATGCGCCCGTCCCGCACGGCGAGGGCCTCGGCCGACGGGAGGTCCGGGTCGACGGTGTGGATACGGGCGTTGCGCAGGACGAGATCGGCGGGGCCGGGGGTGGTGCTGGTCATGAGGGGTGAACTCCTGGGGTGGTGCGGATGGTGGTGCGTGTCGTGCGCCGGCGAGGGGTGCTTCACGTCGATGGGGTGTGCTTCATGCCGAAGTGGAGGCGGGAGCGGGGGTGGCGGCGGGGATGCTGCGGCGGGCGAGCGCCCAGTACACGAGCCCGGCGACCACCGAGCCGAGGAGCGTGAGGTCGCCGCCGCCGAGCGGTGCGACCAGGGGTCCTGTCCACAGCTCGGAGTCGCAGGTCAGCGCGGCGAAGGCCATGCCGGCGACGAGGGCGGCCATCCCGGCGGGGTGGAATCCGGCCCGGTACCAGTACGCCCCGTCGCGCCCGGTGGTGTGCAGCGCGTCCGTGTCGTAGCGGCAGCGCCGCAACAGCATGTCGGCGAGGAACACCCCGCCCCACGGCGCGAACACGATGATCAGCAGGGAGAGGAAGCTGAGCAGCGACTCGGTGAAGTCGGTCAGGAAGAGCGCGCCGAGCGAGCCGAGTGCCGTGACGACGATGCTGATGACGATGGCCTTCGCACGGCTCCAGGGGATGCCGAGCACCTGCAGGTTGAGGCTGGAGGAGTAGAGCGTGAGGATCGAGTTGGTGACCGAGCCGCCGAGCACGAGCAGCAGGAACACCGCCTGGAACCAGCCCGGAAGCAGCTTCTCTACCCCCGCGACCGCGTCCGTCATGTCGGCCTGCGTGGCGGCCGCGACCCCCGCGACGCCGAGCGCGACCGAGGAGACGAAGCCGCCGAGCGCGCCGGTGAGCGTGATGGAGCGCAGCGAGGTGTCCCGGGGCAGATAGCGGGTGTAGTCGGCGGGCATCGGCAGATACGAGAACGGCCCGGCCAGCATGACGACGAACGCCCACGTCCAGCCGGAGAAGCCCGCGCCGCCGCCCGATGCGGCGCCGAAGTCGGCGTCGGGCAGCACGAAGAGCAGCAGCACCCCGAATCCGGCGGCCAGGACGTACGCCATCCAGCGCTCGGCGAGCTGCACGGTCGCGTGCCCCCACATGGCCACTGCGAAGGTCATCACGAGGGTCACCGCGAGCGCGAGGCCACGCGCCGCGTTCCCGCCGCCCGTCCAGCCGAGGTCGGTGAAGAGGGCCTCAAGGGCGAGCGTGCCGACCACGGTGTTGACGATGGTGTAGCCGATGGAGACGACCCAGTTGAGCAGCCCGGCGGGCCAGTTCCCGAGGACGCCGAAGGCCGCCCGGGAGATGACCAGGGTCGCGGTGCCGGTCCGGATGCCGCTGAGGCCCGCCGCGCTGATGACGAAGAACGCGAGACCGCCGATCACGACCACGGCGGTGGCCTGCCAGAAGCTGAGGCCGAAGCTGACGGCGAGGGCGCCGTTGATGACGTACGTGAAGGTCAGATTGGAGCCGAACCAGAGCCAGAACAGATCCTTGGCGCTGCCGTGCCGGTCGGCGTCGGGGATCGGGTCGATGCCGTGGGTCTCGACGCGGAACACCTCGTCGCTGGTGACTCCTGTGGCCTGTCTTGCCATGCGGGCACCTCACTCTCCGGCACCCAGACTTTGAATGCCGTTCTATGACTTTGAATGGCATTCAAAATGAGGCACGGGTTAGGGGGCCGTCAAGACCCTGCGCGAAATCGGCACGGAACGGCCCGGCTAGGCTCGAGGGCGTGGAGCGGGACGCGGGAACCGGAACGGGAGCAGGCATGGCACGACGGCGGGACGGGCAGGTCGCGCGGGACCGGATGCTCGAGGAGGCGATGACGGCGATCGCCGAGAACGGCCTCGCGGCGCTCACCATGTCCGCGCTTGCCGACCGCCTGGGCACCAGCGGCGGGCACATCCTGTACTACTTCGGCAGCAAGGACCGCCTGCTCCTTGAGGCGCTGCGCTGGAGCGAGGCGGCGCTCGCCGAGGAACGCCGCGCGCTGCTCGCGGGCCGGACGGCACCGGCCCGCAAACTCGACCGCTTCCTGCGGATGTACCTGCCCGCGGGGCCGCGCGACCCCCGCTGGATGCTGTGGATCGAGCTGTGGGCGCGCGCCGGTGCGAACGAACCGCTCCGCACGGCGCAGGACGAACTGGACCACGGCTGGCAGCAGGACCTGGAGGCGCTGCTCACCCAGGGCGCGGACCGGGGCGTGCTCACCGTGGACGACGCCGCGGGCCGTGCCGGTGAACTCCTCGCGCTGCTCGACGGCCTGAGCACCCGTGTCGTCCTGGGTCAGCGCGGCGCGGACCGCGGGGGCGCGCTCGCCTCGGCGCGCTCGGCGGCCGAGCGGCTGATCGGACGGCCCGAGCCCACGGGTGCGTAGCCCGAGCGGCCGAACGGGCAGGTCATGACCGGGCCGGAGCGTGGCAGTCTCCAGGCATGACCGAAAGCGCGAACCTCCATGTGGCCCACCCTCGGATCACGGTCCTTGGCGTCAATCCCGGCCGACCCCCCTTCCGCATCGTGGAGATCGACGGCGAGGTCGTCGGCGAGGCCACGGGGCTCGTCGACGTACTGGAGGTCGCCGCCCGGGCGGGCGTCGTCGTGCACGACGCGGATGATCCGGAGGTCGTGCACTGGGTGGGCGGCGACAAGTTCAAGTGGAAGCCGAGCTGACAGGGTCAAGTGGAGGCAGAGCTGGAGACGGCGGACCCGGTGACGGGGGAGCCGTCGTCACCGCACGGCGTGGGAGGGTGCGGATCGAGGTCGTAGATCCTTGCGAGCAGCTCGGCCTCGTTGCCCGTCAGGCCCGCGCGGCGCAGCGCCTCGTCGGCCTCCGCCATCGGTCCGGCGAGCAGCGAGGCCGCGGCGGCCGTCGGGACGGGACCCGTCAGGGCCGCACGTGCGGTGTGCAGCAGCCGCAAGCAGGCCTGGGCGGCGGCCAGTTCCGGGGTCGGCGTGCTGGTCATGGCAGAGCTCCTTAGCGCGGGTCGGTCCGGCCGGCGGTCGCACCGGCGGACCTTCCACTCTTGCGCATGGGTCTGACAATCGCGGTTGTACGCGGTCGTGTCGAAGTCCGCTACGGGGCGGCAGCGCCCCGTAGGGGCGCGGGGAACTGCGCGACAAGCCACGACGAACCCGCAGCCGAATACCGCACTTCCCGCGGAGCGCTAGGCGCGGCGGCTGAGCCGCAGCGTGAGCCCGTCCGGCATGAGCGTCAGACGCTCGGCGACCCGCAGCCGGTAGCCCGGATCGGGATGCAGGTCGTAGCGGCGCAGCAGCAGACCGAGGACCAACGTCGCCTCGTGCAGCGCGAACTGACGGCCGATGCAGGCACGGGCGCCGGTGCCGAACGGCTTGAAGACATGGGCGGGCCGGGCCCGGACGGCCGATGGCGCGAACCGGTCCGGATCGAAGGTCTCGGGGTGCTCGCCCCACGCCTCCGGGTCACGGTGCAGCAGCGTCGCAAGGACCAGCGCCCAGGCCCCCTCGCGCATCGGATGTGTGCCGCCGAGCGTCGTGTCCTGGCGGGCCTGGCGGGAGAAGCCGGGGGCGGTGGGCCACAGCCGCAGCGACTCGTCGAGGACGCGGCGCAGATAACGCAGCTTGGCGACTTGCTCGTACGCGGGTTCCGCCACGTCACCCCAGATCTCGTCGACCTCGGCCTGCGCGCGGGCCAGGACCTCGGGGGAGCGTGACAGGTAGTGCAGCGCGAACGACAGGGCGCCCGACGTCGTTTCGTGCCCGGCGACCAGGAAGGTGATGACCTGGCGGCGGATGTTCTCGGCGGAAAGACGCTCGCCGGTCTCGGGGTGGGCGACCTCCAGCATCCGGTCGAGCAGATCGCCGGTGCCGGTGCCGGTGCCTGTGCCCCGGCCGGGCGCCGCGCGCCGTGCCGCGACGACGTCGTCGACGGTGCGGTTGAGATAGGCCATGTCGGCCGTATTGCGCCGCGTCGCACCGCGCAGCACCAGCGGAGCGAGCGCGGGCGGCACGACATTGCGGCGCTGGGCGTAGGACAGCGTGCCGACCATCGCCGTCACGAACGGATGCGGCCGGGACCGCTCGAAGGACCCGAAGTCGTGCCCGAAGCCGGTGCGGGAGATCGTCTCCAGGGTCAGCTTCGTCATGTCGCCGGGCACGTCCACGGAGCGTCCCGCCGCCTCGCGCTCGTCCCAGCGGGCCGTCAACTGCCGGGCGACGTCCAGCATCAGCGGGTGGTAGCCCGCCATCGCGTCACGGCTGAACCCCGGTGCGAGAACGTCGTGCGCGAGCTGCCAGTTGGGCTCGTGGTTGTAGGCGGTGAACAGGCCGTCCCCGGCGAGCGGCCGCAGATTGGCGACGCCGAGCCCCACATGCTTGGCGAACCGTGACTCGTCGGCCAGCTCCGCCGCGAGCTCGGCACCCCAGACGAAGACGATCTCCTTGCCGAAGGCCTTGCGGCGGAAGATCGGCCCCAGGGCCCGCCCGATCCGCATCGAATCCTGCACGGGCGTACGCACGTTGGCGCCGAGGACATCGCCGATCAGCGGCACGCGGCGCGGCGGATGCGGCACGAGGTCGAGCCGCGGCCACCCGAGGTCGGCACTGCGGAACCCCTTCGGCGTGGGGGCACCCGCCGGCTCCGCCACCTGAGACAACTGCGCCATGAGTGCCATCTCCCTTGTGCCACGCGCTCGTTGAGCCTGTTGTACGCGGATTCAATAAGGCGCTTCAGTCTGGTCCCCTTATTGAATCCACGTCAAGTAAGGTGCTCCCATGGCCGCGAAACCGCAGGAACGCACGCGCCGCAGACTCAGCACCGAGGAGCGGCGCGAGCAACTGCTCACGGCGGGGGCGCGGCTCTTCGCGGAGAATCCGTACGACGACGTATGGGTCGAGCGGGTGGCGGAGATCGCCGGTGTCTCACGCGGCCTGCTGTACCACTACTTCCCGACCAAGAGCGACTTCTTCGCCGCCGTCGTGCAGCGCGAGAGCCTGCGCATGCTGCGGCTGACGGCAGCGGTGCCGGGGATCCCGGTCCGCGAGCAGGTCACCACGGGCCTCGACACGTTTCTTTCGTACGTGGAGGCGCACGCGGAGGGCTTCCGCGCCTTCCACCGGGCTCAGGCGACGGGCGACCCGACCGCGCGCAAGGTCTACCGCGAGAGCCTCGCGGCGCAGGAACACCAGATCCTCGAGGCCCTGGCCGCGGACCCCGAAGCGGCGGCCACCGCACACGACTTGCCCACCCTGCGCCTGGCCGTGCGCGGCTGGCTCGCGTTCATGGTGGCCGTCTGCCTGGAGTGGCTCGAGGAGCCGGAACTGCCCAGGGAACAGGTGCGGGACCTCTGCGCGAGAGCGCTCCTGGGCGCGATCTCGCCCTGAGGCGTAACGTACGTACACGTGCTCGGTCCGCCACCCGGAGGTACCCGGATGAGACTGCCGAAGGCCGCACACACCGAACGCCCCTGGCGGATCCACGAACTCACCCGTGACTTCGAGGTCGAGGACGTGTGGGCGCTGCCGACGCCCGGCGGCCCCGACGACTTCCCCCGCCTGGTCTCACAGACCGTCTCCGGGAACTTCCCCGACGGCGCCCCGCTCGCCGCGCGCTTGCTCTGGGAGGCCCGCTGGAAGATCGGGAAGGTGCTCGGCTGGGACCGCCCGAAGGCCGGCATCGGCACCCGGGTGACCTCGCTGCGCAACCGCATGCCCAAGGACCTGCGCGACGTCCCGACGGGGCCGGAGTTCGCCTCGCTCCCGTTCGCCCCGCTGTACCTGCTGGAGGACGAGTGGGCGGCGGAGCTGGCCAACGGGACCGTGCACACCGTGATGCACATGAGCTGGGTCCCGGACGGGTCCGGCGGCCACCGGGGCCAGATGGCGGTCCTGGTGAAGCCCAACGGACTGCTCGGCGCCGCCTACATGGCCGCGATCAAACCCTTGCGATACCTGGTCGTGTACCCGGCACTCATGCGGAAGATCGAACGGGAGTGGCGTACGACGCCGTGAAGCGGACCGGTTGACGGTGGTGTCACTTGGGTCAGCGGGCCAGGTGGGCACGGAGGAGGCTGGCCACCTCGTGGGCGGCCTCCTCCGGAATCCAGTGCCCGATTCCGGTCAGGGTGTGCAGGGTGTACGGGCCGGTCACGAACCTGCGGGTGAGCTCGGCGCCGGTGCGGCCGAGCGCGGGGTCGCTGTCGCTCGGGACGAACAGGGTCGGGACCGTGATCTTGGCCAGGCGGCCCGGCGGGTTGAACGGCACGGCCCGGTACCAGTCGCGGGCCGATGAGCTCATCAGCCAGGTCGTCGACCTGCTCGGCCTGGATGTCCTCGCGCCGGACAGCGGTCTGCGCCAAGGGACTTGAACCTGTCCGCCGGGACGGGAGCCATGATGGGGCCATGGCGTTGTCGACGGAGTTGACGGAGTTGTTGGGCGTACGGCACCCGATCGTGCTGGCGCCGATGGGTGGTTCGGCCGGCGGCGCGCTGGCCGCAGCCGTGTCCCGGGCGGGCGGGCTCGGGATGGTGGGCGGTGGCCACGGGGAACGGCCGTGGCTGGAGCGAGAGTTGGCGATCGTCGCGGAGAGCACCGCCGAACCGTGGGGAGTCGGCTTTCTGACCTGGGGGACCGAAGTCGACGCGGTGGAGCGTGCGCTGGAGTTCCGTCCCGCCGCGGTGATGTTGTCCTTCGGCGACCCGGGCCCGTTCGTCGACCGGATCCGCCGGTCCGACGCGGTTCTGATGGTTCAGGTCACCGACCTCGATGAGGCGAGGCGTGCCGTGGAGGTGGGGGCCGATGTGATCGTGGCCCAGGGGACGGAGAGCGGTGGGCACGGTGCGCGGCACGGGCGGTCCACGTTGCCGTTCGTGCCGCTCGTGGTGGATCTCGCGGCGCCCGTACCGGTGTTGGCGGCAGGCGGGATCGCCGATGGCCGGGGCGTGGCCGCGGCGCTGGCCCTGGGCGCGGCCGGAGCGCTCATCGGCACGCGTTTCCAGGCCACCACCGAGGCCCTGGTCGCCCCCTCGATCCGTACGGCGATCATCGAAGGCCGAGGCCAGGACACCGAGCGCAACGGAGTGTTGGACATCGCCCGCGGCGCGGGCTGGTCGACGGACCGGTACACCGCCCGCGTACTGAGCCATCCCTATCTCGACCGATGGCGCGGCCGGGAGGCCGAGCTGGCCGGTGACGCGCAGGCGCGTCAGGAGTACCAGGACGACGTGGCACGAGGGGCGATTCCACCCCTGCCGGTCTGGGCGGGCGAGGCCGTCGACCTCATCACCGATGTGCCGTCCGCGGCCGACCTCGTGACCGACCTGGCCGCCCAGGCCGAGGACGCGCTGAGCCGCGCGGGAAGGCATCGGCCGAACGACCAGCCACGGGGTTAGGGGGCTTCGGCATCTGGCGAAACAGAGTCTGTCCGGCTAGCGGTGCTGATGTGCTCCTGGAGTGTGCCCGAAGACACGGCGGAAGACATCGATGAACGCGCTGGCGGACGACCAGCCGCACCTGTGTGCCACGGTGGTCACCGGGATGTTCTCGGCAAGCAGCACCAAGGCGTGGTACAGGCGCAGTTGGGTGCGCCACTGCGGGAAGGTCATGCCGAGATCGGCCTTGAAGAGGCGGGAGAGCGTGCGGTCGCTGGCGCCGACCTCCCTGCCCAGTGCGGCCAGGGTGCGGTCGTCGGCCGGATTCGTGCGCAGCATCTCGCACACTGCCTTCAGCTGAGGGGCGGTCGGGGTGGGCAGGTGCAGCGGCTCCTGGGGCGAGGCCCGCAACTGATCGAGCAACACGGCCCGCAGCCGCCCACGTTCGGGACCGTCGTCGTGCGGGGTGCGCGTGTAGGCGAGGATCAGTTCACGAAGGAGGGGGCCGACTGCCAGCACGGTCGGCTTGTCCAGGCCGAGCGGGTTGTCACTCGCGGGCAGGCCCACCAGGTGCAGCGCGAGTTCGCCGTGGGCCTGGTGAGCATGCACGGTGCCGGCCGGTACCCAGATGGCGCGCGTACCCGGCGCGATCCACGAGCCCGTACTGGTCGTCACGGCCAGCACGCCCCGGCCCGCGTAGACGATCTGGTGGTCGTCGTGGCGGTGCGCGTCTATGGCGGCCCCGGGGGCCAGCCACTGGGTGCGGGTCGGCGCTACCGGCTCGTGGCGGATTTCCGTCATTGATCGGCAGTTTATCGGAAGCGCGACACGTTGCCCGGCGAAGACCATGGCGATGTGCCAAGGAACAGATCAATCATCATGCTGTCGGTCGGCCATGCCTGCGTCGACGTCTACCAAGGCGCTGTCGCGTCGCTCGTCCCGTTCTTCGTCGCCGAGCGCGCCTACAGCTACGCCGCGGTCTCGGGCATCGTGCTCGCCGCGTCTCTGCTGTCCTCGGTCGCGCAACCGGTGTTCGGCGCGCTCACCGACCGCTGGGCCATGCCCTGGCTCCTGCCGGTGAGTACGATCCTCGGCGGACTGGGTATCGCCTTGAGCGGTTTGAGTGGTTCGTACGCTCTGACGCTGGCGTTCGTGGCGGTGTCCGGTGTCGGGGTCGCCGCCTACCATCCCGAGTCCGCCCGCGTCGCGCGGCTCGTCAGCGAGGGCAGCCACAGCGCGATGGGCTGGTTCTCCCTGGGGGGCAACCTCGGCTTCGCCGCCGCGCCGCTCATGGTCACCGCCGTCGTCGCCTCCGGCGGACTGCGCCTGTCGCCGCTGCTTGTGGTGCCGGCCCTCGCCGGCAGCGTGCTGTGCCTGCCTGTCCTGCGCGCACTGGAGAAGACAGCACGCGGCGGCTCCGGCACCGCAGTTGCGACGGGCGCCGACGACAGGGCGTCGTTCGTGAAGCTGTCGCTGGCCGTGGTCTGCCGGTCCATCGTCTTCATCGGCCTGAGCACGTTCATCTCGCTCTACGCACAGGAGCGTCTGGGAGGCGGTACGGCAGCGGGCACCGCGGCGCTGGTCGTGCTCTATCTCGGCGGCGCGGTCGGCTCCGTGCTGGGCGGCAACCTGGCCAACCGCTGGGACCGGGTCACTGTCGCCCGCTGGTCGTACCTCCTCACGATCGCCGCCGTCGCGGGGATCGTGTTCATGCCCGGCCCGGCGATCTACGTGTTCGTGGCGCTGACCTCCGCCGGCCTGTACGTCCCCTTCTCACTGCAGGTCACCCTCGGCCAGGACTACCTGCCCACACGCGTCGGCACCGCCAGCGGCATCACCCTCGGGCTGACCGTCAGCATCGGCGGCCTGGTCAGCCCTCTCATCGGCAGCGTCGCCGACGCGACCTCCCTGCGTACCGCCCTGACACCGCTGATCCTGATGCCCGCCCTGAGCTGGCTGTTGTTCCGCACACTGCCCGAACCCACCGCGCCGAAGCCCACGGCGGCGGCGCAACAGAGCGGAGACGACACGGATGCCGAGGCAGCCCCCGCACGGCCGGCCAACTTCTCGGCGTAGTCGGTCAAGCCACGATCTCGACGTACCCGTCGGTTCCGTGCACGCGGATCCGCTGCCCGTCCCGGATCAGCCGCGTGGCCTGCTCCACGCCCACGACCGCCGGCAGGCCGTACTCCCGGGCGATCACCGCGCCATGGGTCATCAGGCCGCCCACCTCCGTCACCAGGCCCGCGACTCCGACGAACAGCGGCGACCAGCTGGGGTCCGTGTAGGTCGTGACCAGGATGTCGCCCGCTTCGAGATCGGCGTCCGCCATGTCCAGGATGACGCGGGCCCGTCCCTCGACGGTCCCGGCGGAAACCGGCAGGCCGATCAGCGCACCGGCCGGCACGTCGTCGCGCCGGTACGCCCCGGTGACGGCCTCACCGTCCGAGGTGAGCACCCGGGGCGGGATGAGCGCGTGGTACGACCGGAAGGCCTCCTTGCGCTCCTTGATGAGCCGGTCGTCCACCTGGTCCTGGTTCGAGCGCACGACGTCGTGGAGTTCCTGGAACGTGAGGTAGAAGATGTCCTCCTTCTCAGAGAACACGCCTGCCTGCACGAGCCGCTCGGCCTCCTCCAACAGGGCCTGCTTGTAGAGGAAGTAGCGGCTGACGATGCCGTACTTCGGGTACTCCCGGTACCCGATGAAGTTCCGGACCCGGTCGATCATCCGCTTGGTCTCGTCGGCCTTCTGTTCCCCGTCCGGCAGGGCCCGCAGGCGGGACAGTACGTCCTGTTCCTTCTCCCGCGCCTTCTGCCGCCCTAGCTCGAACCGCCGCTCGGCGGCGCCCGGTTCGAAGTTCCTGACGTTGTCGAGGATGACGGGAACGAGCGTGGTGGGGTGCTCACGCCAGCGCGGCCTCGTGATGTCGATCTCGCCGACGCAGCGCATGCCGTACCGCTCGAGGTAGGACTCGATGGCGTCGCGCGCTTCGGCCCCGCCGCCCGCGAGCTTCGCCAGCTCGTCCAGGAAGCCTTCGTCCTCGACGCCCTGAAGGAAGGCGACGACCTCCGGATGCGGTCGGATCACGTCCGCGACGTCGAGCAGCGCGAGACCCATCTCCGACGTGATGTTGTCGGGGGCGGACAGGGTGAGCGTGTCCGCCGCGTTCTTCTCGCCCAGCCACTCCTGCAGCTGGTCGTTGAGCCACCAAGTGGCCTCCATCCCCGCCATGATCGCCTGAAAGTTCAGCGGATCGCTGAGGATTCGCTTGTGCTCCTCGAAGGCCTCGAGCAGGAAGTCGAACAGCGCCGGTCCGCTCTTCGTCCGGATGCCGCGCTCCAGGGCGGCGATGGATGCCCGGCTGCGCTCGATCAGCTCGGTGACGATGGCCGGATCGGTCTCGGCCGGGGCGGGCGGGCCGCCGACCGGGGGCCCGCCGGGACCCGCGTCAGGGAGCGTCGGGATGAAATCGTCGCGGTCGAGGACGGTCTCCAGAGCGTCCTTGATCAGTGGATCGCCTCTCCCGATGACGTCCAGGAGGGCGGCGCGGCTCGCGGGCGAGGCCAGGCGCCGGGTGACGTCGACGAACAGCCTCCCGGCGGCCTCGTGCATCGGCACCATGGCCGTCAGCTGCCACATGGAGAACCCCAGGGGCTTCATGGGGTCGGTCATCATCTGCTGATGACCGACGGAGACGTACACGTGATTCTCCTGATCGCCGCCCTGGGGGACGGGGATGGGGAACAGCGTCGTGATCGGCCGACTCTGAACGATCTGGAAGCCGTCGTCGACCAGGCACCATTCGATGTCCTGCGGGCGGCCGAAGTGCGCTTCGATCCGCCGCCCGAGCTGTACGAGCCACACGATCTGAGCATCCGTCAGCGCGGGCCGCTCCTGCCGCGGCGGATCGATCGCCACTTCCTGCGTACCGCCGGCCGGCAGGGCGCGAACGGCCCGCTGCTTGGCGGCGATCGCCTTGGCGACGACCGCACCGTCTTGCACCTTGAAGACGTCCGGGTTCACCAGGCCGGAGACCAGGGCCTCGCCGAGGCCGAAGCCGGCTTCCACGGTGGCGACCTTCCGGTTGCCCGTGACGGGGTCGGCGGTGAACAGGATGCCGGACGCATCCGGGAAGACCATCTGCTGCACGACCACGGCCATGCGGACCGCACGGTGGTCGATGCCGTTCCGCCGGCGATAGGTCACGGCACGCTCGGTGAACAGCGAGGCCCAGCACCGGCTGACGTGCTGAAGGATCGCCGCCGGCCCCACGACGTTCAAGTACGAGTCCTGCTGGCCGGCGAAGGAGGCCGTCGGCAGATCCTCTGCCGTCGCGCTGGACCGGACGGCGCAGGCGGCCTGCTCGCCGAGCCGGCCGAGCGCGCCGGTGATCGCCGCCGCGAGATCGCCCGGGACGGCGATCCCTTCGATGATCCGGCGGATCTGCGCGCTGAGCGTGCGGATCCCCTCCCGGTCGTCCGGGTCCAGGCGCGACAACTGATCGAGCCGCTCGCCGATCGACGGCGCTTCCGCCACGATCCGCCGAAAGGCATCCGTCGTCACGCAGAAGCCACTCGGTACGCGGATGCCGTCGACGCGCGACAGCTCGCCCAAGTGCGCGCCCTTGCCGCCGACGACGGCGACCTGCGTCTCGTCCACCTCTTGAAGACCCAACACGTACTGCCCGATCACTGCGACACCTCCGAGGCAGCCGTGTTCCGTTGCACGGCACTGGCCGATCGAATCACCGGCGACGCCAACTCTGCCGAATACGTCTCTGCCGAATACGTCGACAACACACCCACGACGCGCCCTCGTTTCGCCGACGGGGTTGACCCTGACCCTGCGTCAGGGTTGGAGCCTGGGCGCATGACGAACCACAGCACTTCCTCGGCTCGGCTCGCCCCGCCGATCGGGGGATTCCAGGAGATCGAAGGCCGCCGCATTTTCGTGCACCGGTCGGGCAGCGGCGGACCGGCCGTCGTGTTCCTGCCGGGCGCCGGCGCGGTGGGTCTGGACTACTTCGGGGTCCAGCAGGCAGTTTCGCAGTTCACCACCGCCGTTGTGTACGACCGCGGCGGCACGGGATTCAGCGATGCCCTGCCGCTGCCGCGCACCGCCGCCGCGGTCGCCACGGAACTGCGCGAGCTGCTGCGTGCCCAGCACATCGCCGCCCCCTACGTTCTGGTGCCGCACTCCCTCGGCGGCTTCTACGCGCATCGGTTCGCGCAGCTGTACCCGCAGGACGTGGCAGGCCTTGTCTCGTTGGACGCCTTCCATCGCGACTGGGACGACTTCATGCCGCCCGAGGCGTCTCTGGCCTCGGTCGAGCGGATGGCACCTGGTCGGGAGCAGCTGGAACAGATGCGCCCGGCCCTGCGCGAGATGTACGCCGAGCTGCACGCGGACGACCCGGAGCAACTGCGGCAGGCGCTGGTCGATGCCAAGGTGAGCGACGCATGGACCGACGTGGGCATCGCCGAGCGCGGCAAGCTGGCCGGACTCGCCACCGAACTGCGGGCCGGGCCGGAGACTCCCGATGTCCCGGTGATCGCTCTCACCGTGGTCGGCACCGACCCGGGCCAGAAGGGGCTGATGTCGGAGCGGACGTTGCAAGAGATGCAGGACGGCCGCACGAGAATGGACGCTGCCCTGGTGAGCGGGGTCTCGCACGGCGAACAGCGCATCCTCTCCGACACGGCCCACCACCGACTCTGCTTCGACCGACCCGATGCCGTGACCCAGGCGATCCGCGACGTCATCGACCGCGCGGCTCGCCTCTAGAATCGGCCGGATCACATTTCACGTAGACCCTGATCGCGATTCGCGTAAACCCCCGATCGCCATTCACGTAGACCCGAGGAGGACGGTGCTCACGATCAGCCGGCTCGCGGCGACCGCCGGAGTGACCGTGCGCACCGTCCGCCACTACCACCACGTCGGCCTCTTGCCCGAGCCCGAGCGCGATGCCTCCGGCTACCGCCGGTACAGCGCGCAGGCGGCAGTGGATCTCATCCGGATCAGAACCCTCGCCGATGCGGGGGTACCACTGGCCCGAATCGACGCGCTGCTGCACGCGCAGCCGACCGAATTCGCCGCGGCCGTCACCGACATCGACGCGGAACTGCGGCGCAAGATCGGCCAACTCACCGAATACCGCCGCCGGATCGCCCAACTGGACAGCGGCGAAAGGCTTGTCCTGCCCCCCGAGGTGGTCGCCATCCTGGACCGGATGCGCGGCCTCGGGGTCAGCGAACGGAGGGTGCTGCTCGAGCGCGACGCGTGGATCCTGATGCAGGCGCTGGATCCGCACGTCATGCCGGAGCGGATACGGGACAAGAACGCGGGCTTGGACGACCCCGAGACCACGCGCCTGTTTCTCGCCTGTGATCAGGCAGTCGAATGGGATCCGTACGATCCACGCCTGGAGCGGCTCATCGACGACCTGGACGCGTGGGAGATCAAACAGGAACGGGACGGCAGCCGGCCGGGGTATCTGAAGCTGGTGTCTTCCCGGATCTCCGAGGCGTCACCGGCATGGCAACGCATCGTCGACGCGCTCGACCACCGCGCCGAGCGGCGCCGCACCGCCGGGCGCGCGAGCTGAAGCAGGCGGCTCAGGACGGCAGGAATCCGGCCCGGAAGTGCGTGAACAGCGTGGTGTACGACGTCGCGTCACCGTCCGCGAGGCGGCCCGCCGCCCAGAGGTAGAAGTCGTCCGCCTCCGCGTCGATCCAGTCGTACGTCGGGTCGAAAGGGCCCGAGTCCGGTGCAGGGTAGGGGAGTTCGAGGGCCGTGCCCTGGGCGTCCTCGATCGTGAAGAGGCGGGTGCCGTGCGCCTGGGTCGACTGATGGACCGTCACCGTGGCGCAGTTCCAGCGGTGTTCGCCGTGCTGCAGCCACAGGGTCTCCGTGTCGGCGTACAACGCCGTCGCCGCGTCCGCGCCCACGTGGACGAAGCCGTGGCAACGGCCGGACGCGGGGGAGAGGAGCCCCGTTCGGGGGTTCAGCTCCCACGTCCGGCCGTGGTGGTCGTAGTCCCGCAGGATCATGGAGGTCAGCCGCGCGGCGGGATGCCGAGTTCCTGGTCGACGGCGGCGCTGGTGCGGGTGGCCGCCTCGATGACCTTGGCCCAGCTGCCGTACTTGGCGTACTGCTGGTCTGCGGTCGGGCCCAGCGGGTTGCCGTACTTCTCCATGTTCCGCTGCTCCAGGGCCTGCACCGCCTCGGGGGTCATCCCGGCGCGGGTGATGTCCTTGGCATGGTTGCGCATGTCGACCAGGACGCGGGCGATCTCCTCGTCGGAGCGGCCCTCCTCGTGCATGTGGTCCGCCACGGCCTCCATGGTGTCCAGGAGCAGGTGGTAGCGGAGCCGGGTCTCGCGGGCCTGCTCGCGCTCCTGCGGGCTCATCTGCCGGATGAGGCAGACCGCGGGGTCCCTGCTGGTGCACGGTTCGTCCGCGGTGGGAGGCGGGGCGAGCAGTGTGCTGACGGACGCCGCCTGCGGCACCCGGACGTCCGCGTGGGCGTGCGCCGGGGCGAGCAGGACGGTGCTCAGCGTGGTCAGCAGGGGGAGGAGGAACAGGGCGACGAGTCGGGGGAGGGCGGCGCGGACGGGGGAAGCGGCCATGAGACGGGCACGCACGTAGGAACTCTCCTTCACCTGACGGCAGGTCAATCGGGGCGAAGGGGACGTTACGGCGAGAGGTCGTCGCCGGGCGGCCGTCGCTGCCGCGCGTCCGGGTGATGGGCAGGGCGTTCACCGTGACGTACCACGTACACGTCACGTACCACGTACACGTCACGCGCCATCAGGAACGTCACGCGCCACCAGCGGAACGTCACGCGTCGGCAGCCGACCGTCAGGTGCCGGCCGGCCGCAGGCTCAACGCGTGCAGGGCCAGCTGCATCTCGAACTGCGCGGCCGGATCGTGCAGCCGGTCGCCGAAGACCTCGTCCAGCTGCCGCAGGCGGTAGCGGACGGTCTGCGGGTGGACGGCGAGGCGGGTGGCGACCTCGCTCGCGTTGTGCCCGGACCGGAGCCAGCACAGCAGCGTCTCCGCAAGGCGTTCGCGCTGCGGCGAGCGCACTTCCCGCAGCGGCAGCAGATGCCGCTGGGCGAGCGCGTCGATCAGCGCCTCGTCGTGGAAGAGCAGCAGCGTCGCCAGATGGTCCGCGCAGTGCAGGAGGCCCGCGTGGGGCAGGATGCCGCGCCGGGAGAGCTCCAGGGCGTCGAGCGCCCAGCGCAGCGAGCGTGCCCCCTCGTGCAGCGCCACCGTGGGACCGATCACCGCGCGCAGCCCCTGCAGCGCGGCCGCGATCGTGCGGGCACGGCCGGGTCCTTCCGGGTCGGGTACGACGAGACAGCCGGGCTGCTCGGAGAAGCGGGCGAGGAACTCCGGCGGCACGATGGGCCGGATGGTCTCGGGGGTGAGGGCGTGGTCGATGACGACGACGGCCACCTCGCGCGGGATGGGCCACTGGGCGCTCTGCGCGAGATCGGCGATGGCCTCGGCGGACGCCGGCGGATCGGCGGTGAGCAGACCGATGAGCCGGTCCCGGCGCTGCTGCAGCTCACCGGCCGCGTGCAGCCGGGCCTCGGTGTAGCCCGCGGTCGTCGCCGCGGCCATCTCGTCCAGGTGCAGGAAGAGCGCCTCGCCGAAGGCGGCGAGCACATGCCGGGGCAACAGGTCGGCGTCGACCAGGGCGTTGACCCTGCGCCACGTCACCCGCGCGCCGAGCCGCAGCGCCGACTGGAACGAGTCGAGGCTGCGCCCCTCGTCCGCCTCGCCCCTGCCGATGCTCTGATAGGTGGCCTTCACCGACTCCCAGTCGGTGTCCGGGTGGGCCATGCGGGCGAGGAATCCCTGCAGGGCCTGCTCCACACCGCGGTTCACGACGTGCATGTACGTGTTGTCCGTCGGCCGGGCGTACTCCGGTATCTCCGTACGTATGGCCTGCACCACCTCCGCGGTGATGTCGTCCAGATACGGCCGAACATGGTCGTGCAGGCCCGAGGGAAAGGCGCTGAACGCGGCGTGCGACTTCTCTGCGGGGGCGCTCAGGGGTGCCGGAGTGCCGGCCGAGGCCATGCCCGCGGGCGGCATCGATCCGTTGACCATGGAGTGCTCCCTCTGCGCGCGGGACAAACGTTCGGTGAAGATACCGCCCGAAGGTGCGCGGAAGACCATCGGGTGATGGACACACATGGTGCGGCCTCTTGTCACTCGGGGGACAAGAGGCCGCAACGGTGAACTCGGTCACGGCAGCGGGCAGTTGCCGAACTCCAGGTACGTCACACGCCGTCCAGGAACGCACCCGTCCGTGACGCGCTCACCCGCGTGAGCTCCTTCGGGGTGCCCTCGGCCACGATCTCGCCGCCCGCCGCGCCGCCCTCGGGACCCAGGTCGACGACCCAGTCGGCGGCGCGGATGACGTCGAGGTTGTGCTCGATGGTGATGACGCTGTTCCCGGCGTCGACCAGGCGTTGCAGCACGCCGAGCAGCCGTGCCGTGTCGGCGGCATGCAGGCCGGTGCTCGGCTCGTCCAGGAGATACAGCGTGCGGCCCGTGGCGCGGCGGCCCAACTCCTTGGCCAGCTTGACGCGTTGGGCCTCGCCGCCGGACAGGGTGGTCGCGGGCTGCCCGAGCTGAAGATAGCCGAGCCCGACGTCGGACATCCGCTGGAGGCGCGTGGCCGCGCCCGGCACGGCCTCGAAGAGGGAGAGCGCCTCGTCGACGGTCATCTCAAGGACCTGCGCGATGTCATGACCGCCGTACCGCGCACCGAGCACCTCGGCCCGGAAGCGGCGGCCCCGGCAGGCAGGACAGCGCACCTCCACGTCGGGGAGGAAGTGCATCTGCACCGTGAGGACCCCCGCGCCCGCGCAGCGCTCGCAGCGGCCACCCGCCACGTTGAACGAGAAGTGCCCGGCGGTCAGCCCCCGTTGCCGTGCGTCGGCGCTCGCGGCGAACGCCTCACGGATCGGGGTGAACGCGTCCGAGTACGTCGCCGCGTTCGACCGCGGCACCCGGCTGATCGCCTGCTGGTCGATGGTGACGACCTTGTCGATGTGCTCCCAGCCGTCGATCCCGTCGTGCGCCCCCGGCGCCTCGCCCGCACCGTGGAAACGCTGCCGCGCCGCACGGCCCAGAATGTCAAGGACCAACGACGACTTGCCCGATCCCGAAGGGCCGCTCACCGCGATGAGCCGCCCCAGCGGCAGCCGCGCGGTGACGTTCCTGAGGTTGTGCGCCCGCGCCCCGCGGATCACCAACTCCTTGCCGGTGCCCGGCCGGTGGGCCGCGGGCAGCGGCATCGCAAGGCGCCCCGACAGATGGTCGCCGGTGACCGACCCGGGGGTCGCCGCCACCTCCCGCGGCGACCCCGCGGCGACGATGCGCCCGCCGTCGCGGCCCGCGCCGGGCCCGACATCGATGACGTGGTCGGCCGCCCGCAGCACGTCCAGGTCGTGCTCGACGACCAGGACCGTGTTGCCCAGATCGCGCAGCCGGCGCAGGACGCCGACCAGTCGTGCGGTGTCCGCGGGATGCAGCCCGATCGTCGGCTCGTCCAGGACGTACAGCACGCCCGTGAGTCCGCTGCCGAGCAGCGAGGAGAGCCGCAAGCGCTGGGCCTCGCCCGCGGAGAGACTGGGGGTGGCCCGCTCCAGGGTCAGATAGCCGACGCCGACGTCGGTCAGACGCCGCACACGTTCCCGCAGATCGTCCACGATGGGCTCGGTGACCTGCCACGCCTCGTCGTCGGTGACATGGCCGCGCAGTGCGCCGATCCACTCGGCGAGCTCGTCGAGCGGCAGCCGCGCCGCGTCGACGATGGTGAGACCGGCGACGGTGACCTGCCGGCTCTCCGGCCGAAGCCGGGTGCCTTCGCAGTCCGGGCAGACGTCGTTGACGAGGAACTTCTCCGTCTTCTCGCGGTAGGCGGCATCATCGATGCGTTCGGCGTACCGGCGCAGCACGGCCGTCACCACGCCCTCGAAACGTCCGCGCGCCACGGTGGCCGGTGGCTCGACGCCCGGGAAGTGGCGGCGGAACGCGTCACTCTCGACGCCGTGGAGCAGCAAGTCGCGTTGTACGTCGCCCAGTTCGCGTACGGGAGTGTCCGCGTGGAAAGTGAAGCCGTAGTGCTCCCCCGCGGCCCGCAGGACCGGGACGTTGCGCGCGGTCAGCACGGGCAGCCAGCCGAGCACGGCCCCCGCCGCGACGCTCAGCCCGTCGTCGACCAGGCGGCGCACATCGGCCTGGAACACGGTGCCGATACCGGTGCAGGTGGCGCACGCGCCGGCGGGCTTGTTGAAGGAGAAGGTGCCCATCACCATGCCGGGGACGGCCGTCCCGCAGTGCGGGCACGGCAGGGAGGGGGCTTCGCCGTCGGCGGACTCGCCCGCGGACGTCTCGTCGCCCCAGAGCTCGTCACCGTCCACGTGATAGGCGGGCGGGACGTCCTGCCCGCACGCCGGGCAGGGGCGGTGGCCGATGCGCGCCCACAGCAGACGCAGATAGGTGAAGACCTCGGTGACCGTGCCGACCGTCGACCGGGGGCTGCGGTTGGTCAGATGCTGGTCCACGCTGATCGACGGGGAGAGACCGGTGATCGAGTCGACCGCCGGCTTGCTGACGAACGTGGTGACCAGGCCGAGCGACTCCAGGTACTGCCGCTGGCCCTCCCGATGCAGGGTGTCGAACGCGATCGTGGACTTGCCGGAGCCGGAGAGCCCGGTCAGGACGACGAGCTTGTTCTTGGGGACGTCGAGCGACACGTTCTTGAGGTTGTGCAGGCGTGCGCCCTTGATGCGGATCGAGTCGGCGTTGACAGTGCTGGCATCCATGCCTTCAAGTGTTCCATTGAAGTCCTACTTGAGACTTTTGCAGCTGGATTGCCTGTACGAGTGAGAATCCGCGCCGCTAACCTTCAACTCGGGGATGCGTCCGGGCTGTCCGAAGGAGAGGTCGATCGATGAGCCGAGCCGAAACGGCACTGCGCCCCGTCGACCTGGCGCGGGCGGCCGGAGTCTCCACCCAGCAGATCCGCAACTACGCCGACGCGGGCATCCTGCCGCCCACCCCGCGCACGCCCGCCGGATACCGCAGGTTCGACACGCGCCACCGCCGCGCCCTGCTCGCCTACCGCGCGCTCGTTCCGGGGTACGGCCTGTACACCGCCCAGGCGATCATGCGGGCCGTGCACGCCGACGACCTCCCCCTGGCCCTCACCCTCATCGACGCGGGCCATGTCGAACTGCACGAGCAGCGGCGCTCCCTCCAGGCGGCGGGCGAGGCGCTGGAAGCCGTCGCGAAGGAGACCCCGGACGACACCCCGCAGGCCTCCGACGCACCGCGCCTGCGGATCGGAGAGGTCGCCGCCCGCCTGGGCGTGCGTACTTCGGCGCTGCGGGTGTGGGAGGCCGCGGGCCTGCTGCACCCGCAGCGCGAACCGGTCACCCACTACCGCTGGTTCGGCCCCACCGACGTACGCGACGCCCGCATCGTCAGCATCCTCCGACAGGGCCACTACCCCCTGCCCCAGATCCAGTCCGTCCTCGACGGACTGCGCGAGACGGGCAGCCCCGACGCCCTGCGCGCGGCCATCGCGCAACGCCTCGCGGCCCTGACGGGGCGGGCGACCGCCATGCTCGCGGCATCGGGCCGCCTGCACGGCTACGTCACCGGCGAACCCGAGTACGAACCCGATTCCGAGCACCAGCACGATCAGGCATGATCGGGCGATGGACGTGATCACAGGGACCGAGATGATCGACATTCCGGCGGGACGGGTGACCCTCTCCGACCGCCGGACGCGGCGCAGTTGGGCGGTCGACGTCGCGGCCTGTCGCATCGCGGCGTACCCGGTCACCCAGGCGCTCTACGCGCGGATCACCGGCCTCCGGCCCAGCACCGCAGACGGGGACAGGCTGCCGGTCGAAGGGGTCTCCTGGTGGGACGCGGTCCGGTTCTGCAACGCGCTGTCCGAGCACGACGGGTTCACGCCCGCCTACCGCATCGACGGCGAGAGCGACGGCGAAGGCATCGCGTGGGATGCGTCGGCCGACGGCTACCGACTGCCGACCGAGGCCGAGTGGGAGCACGCCTGCCGCGCAGGTACCGCCGGGCCGCACTACGGGCCGCTCGACGAGATCGCCTGGTACCGCGGCAACTCGGACGAGCGGATCCACGACGTGGGCGGCCGACGGCCCAACGCGTGGGGCCTGTACGACATGCTCGGCAACGTCTGGGACTGGTGCTGGGACATCTACGACCCGGATGTCTACGGCAGCTACCGGGTGCTGCGCGGCGGAGGCTGGTTCGACGAGCACTGGAGCTGCCGGGCCTCCGCGCGGCGGCGCAGCCACCCCAGCTACCGGGTCGACGACGTGGGCTTCCGCCTCGCGCGTTCCCTGGGGCGCTGACCGCCGCGCCGCGCCTCAGCGGTGTGCGTCGAGCACCTGCCGCAGGGTCTTCGCGAAGGGCTCCGGGGCGCCCTGCTGGCCGAACTCGCCGCCCAGGAAGCCGCCGTGGTGGCTGGGGAACATCGCGAGCTCGCTGTCGAGACCCGCGGCGATCCGGGCCGCGGCGCGGGCGGCCAACTCGCCGGCGGACTCCTGCCCGGCCGCGATGACGATCTTCGTGGACGCTGCGCGCAGAGCGGTGAAGTCGGGCTCGAATCCGGTGCAGCCGATCATGTTCTGGCCGAGCAGCGGGTCGTCGCGCGAACCGTCGTCCTCCACGGGAAGCCCGAAGTCGGCGGGCGAGGGCGCCGGTTCGTCCGCCCAGGTGTCCGGGAACGGCCCCTTCCGGCTCGTCACCGCGAGGAACTTCGCCATCGCGGGACCCATCCCGTCGCGCAGGTAAGTGGCGTGGATGTCCGCGCAGACGGCGAGCGCCGCCTCCCGGTCCGGGAGCACCTGCGCCGACGGCGGCTCGTGCGCGACCAGGGTGTGCACGAGGTGCCCGTGCCGCGCCACCAGAGCCAGCGCGTTCACGGCACCGCCACTGCTCGCGAACAGGTCCACGGCCCCCACGCCGAGCGCCTCGATCACCCGCCGGAGATCATCGGCGTGCTCATCGGGTCGGGTCTCCGTCGCACCGTCGGTGCGCGGGCTGCGGCCCGTACCCCGCGGGTCGTACGTGACGACGGTCCGGTCGGTGAAGTGCGAGGCCAGCGTGGTGAACCCGGTGGCGTCCATGGGCGAGCCGATCAGGAACAGCACACGGTCACCGGTCGCGTCGCCGCCGATCACACCGCCGTGAATGTCGTAGGTCAGCGTGGCCCCGGTCGCGGCCAGTGTGTGCGTTGTTGTCTCGGGCATGGGGTTCTCCTGAAGTCGTCGCGTTCTCAGGAAGTAAGACCGTCGGGACCGCCGGAACTCATCGCTCAGGCCGACGCCGGCGTTCTCTCAGGCGCCGCCATCGGCGAAGGCGCCCTTGCCGGCGAAGGCCAGATCGGCGAAGCGCTCGCCGATGCGGCGGTGGGTGGCCGCGTCCGGGTGGAGTGCGTCGGGGAGCGGCAGTTCGGCGAAGTCCGCATCGCCGTAGAGGTCGCGGCCGTCGAGGTGGTGGATGTTCGGGTCGTCGGCCGCCCGCTGTGCCACGATCCGGGCCAGCTCGTCCCGGATGACGGTCAGCGTCAGCTTTCCGTTCGCCGTCTCCGCCGGATCGCCCGTGGCCATGAACCGCAGCTGCCCGGTGCTCAGCGCGCTGAAGTCCGGCGCGCACGGGCCGGGCGTGTCCTCGTGGATGGGGCACAGGATGGGCGAGACGACAAGGAGCGGTGCGGTGGGGTGGCCCTCACGGATGGTGTCGAGGAAACCGTGGACCGCGGGCGTGAAGGCGCGCAGCCGCATCAGATCTGTGTTGACCACATTGATGCCGATCTTGACGCTGATCAGGTCGGCGGGGGTGTCCCGCAAGGTGCGGGCGGTGAACGGGTCGAGCAGTGCGCTGCCGCCGAACCCCAGGTTGATCAGTTCGGCACCGCCGAGCGAGGCGGCAAGCGCGGGCCACGTGGTGGTGGGGCTCGCGGCGTCGGAGCCGTGGCTGATCGAACTGCCGTGGTGCAGCCACACCCGCCGGTCCGGGTCCTGCGCGGGCTCGACGGGGGCATTCGTGCGCAGGGCGACGAGTTCGGTGGTCTCGTTGTGCGGCAGCCAGATCTCGACGTCCTTCATGCCATCGAGCAGATCCGCGAAGCGGAGGGTGCCGGGCGCGCCGGGCCGCAGCTCGGCGGTCCCCGCGGTCATGTCGATGACCAGCGTGTTGCCGCCAGCCACACTGGCCTGACGGGTCAGCCTGCCGTCGACGAGCAGGTCGTACACACCGTCAGGGCGGGGCGGCGCGCCCACGTAGACCCGCTTGGTGGGCAGGACTTCGAGCTCGACGGCGGTGGCGCGGGTACGGAACACCAGGCGTACGCCCGACGGTTGGGCCTCGGCCATGGCGAGCTGCCCGTCGGCGTACTGGGCGCGGGCCCAGGCGGGCAGCCGGTGCGGCAGCACACCGTGCTCGGTGTGCTCCACATCGAGGGCGCCGCGCAGGAGTTCCGCGGTGACGGGCGTGGTGATCCGGTCCTGGGGGGTGTTCATGGCCTCAACCTGTTGATCAATGGGTCTGGGGTACGGGGATTTCCGGCGCCGGCCAGTTCCGCAGCAGGGCGTCGAGGGCGTCGAGGATCCGGGGCCAGGTCTCCTCCGTGTCGGGGGCGCTGTGGCTGAACCCTCCCGCGAGCTCCAGGCTGACGTAGCCGTGGAAGACGCTGCCGAGGAGGCGGACCGCGTGCGTCTGGTCCGGCTCGGTCAGGTCGTAGCCGCGCAGGATCGCCCGCGTCATCTGCGAGTGCCTGCCGCCCGCGCTTGCGGCGGCCGCCTCCGGGGTGAGCCTCATCTGGCCCGCGGCATAGCGGCCGGGGTGTTCCCGGGCGTAGTCGCGGTAGACGTTCGCCAGAGCCGAGAGCGCGTCCTTGCCGGCCCGTCCGGCCAGCGCGGCGGCGCCCCGGTCGGCGAGTTCCTCAAGGGCGAGCAGGGCGATCCTCGTCTTGAGGTCCTGGGAGTTCTTCACATGCGAGTACAGACTCGCGACCTTGACGTCGAACCGTCTGGCGAGCGCCGAGACGGTCACTTGGTCGAACCCGACCTCGTCGGCCAGCTCCGCACCCGCCTGGGTGAGACGTTCCGCGGTCAGCCCTACGCGCACCATGACGTGCCCCTCTCTTGCCGAAATAGATTATGCAGCTGCCTAATACCTTTAGGCAAATCCACGTACGTATTCGGCAAGGAGGGGCGGCAGGGTCAGCGCACCGTCACATGGGCGACGGGCGAGACGGCGCCCCCGCCCACGATCCGCAGGGCGTTGTGCCCCTTGAGGCCGAGCTTGACGGGCATGCTGTACGTCGCGTCGTACTTGATGTTCACGGTCGCGGCCAGCGACACCCACCGCTTGCCCTGCTTCTCCTGCAGGGTGACGCGGGTCCCCGTCGCCATGTGGCGGCTGACGCCGTTGATGTTGAACTGCTGCCAGGCCCGCACACTGGCCACGCTCGCCTTCGCCGTCAGCGCCGGACGCGGGGCTGCGGCCTCGGCTGCCGGTGCCTGCGGAGCCGTGTCGGACGGCGGCGGGTCACCCGCGTTGGCCGCCACCGCAGGCACTGTCAGGACGGCCACCGCCGCGAGTCCCGCCAACGACGCGTACTTCAACCGATTCACGGTCAACTTCCTGTTCCCATCTCTCTGGTGCGATCCACTGATCCCTGGTGATCCCGTGGTGCGAGGTAGCTCTTCCAGCCGCCTTCGGGGCGTTGCCCCACTTCGAGGCCGCGCAGTCTGTCGAGTACGGCCGGGTCCTGGACGTCGAGCCAGTCGACGAACTGCCGGAAGGAGACGAGGCGTACGTCCTTCTTCCCGGCGATGCGTGTGAGGGCCTGCTCGACGGCGTCCATGTAGATGCCGCCGTTCCACTCCTCGAAGTGGTTGCCGATGAAAAGCGGTGCGCGGTTCGTCTCGTACGCCCGCTGGAAGCCGGCGAGATACGACTCGGTCGCCTGGGTGCGCCAGCCGGGATAGTTGTACGAGGGTGCCCGGGTCGAGTTCTTCGACTGGTTGGCGAGGATGTTGTAGTCCATGGACAGGACTTCGAAGCGGTGGCCGGGGAACGGGATCTGCTGGAGCGGCAGATCCCACATGCCCAGGCGCTTGCCCGGCCAGCGCTGCAGTCCGCCGGGCGACGACGCGTCGTAGCGCCAGCCCAGGTCGCGGGCGACGGGAAGGAGATTGCCGCGGCCGAGGAGGCAGGGTGTGCGGCCGCCGATGAGTTCCTTGTCGTAGTCGAAAGGCAGCGACGGCAGATCGGTCCAGCCGGTATTCGTACGCCATTCCTTGACGAAGGACTTGGCCTGGTCGATCTCGTCCTGCCATTGCGCGGGCGTCCAGTTGGCGACCGAGCCGGTGCCGGCGCAGAAGTGCCCATTGAAGTGCGTGCCGATCTCATGGCCCTCTAGCCAGGCCTGGCGCACGTACTTGAGAGTCTCCTTGATATGGCCGTCGGTGAGATAGCCGATGTCGGATGCGCCCACGGAGTTGTTCGGCGGCCGGTACAGACGCTTCTTCGATTCGGGCAGCAGATACAGCCCGGAAAGGAAGAACGTCATCCGCGCGTCATGTTCCTCGGCCAGCTTCAGAAAGCGCGGGAAGAGACCGTTGCCGACCTCGCCCGCACCGTCCCACGAGAAGATCACGAACTGCGGGGGCGTCTGGCCCGGCTCCAGCGGAACGGGCTTGGCGGGCTGCCGGGGCTGCTGCCCCGTAAAGGCCGTCGAACCATCCCCGATCGGCTTGATCGACGGCCGCCCGCGCTGCGCGCCGTGCCGACCGCCGCCGGTAGGGCTCTTGCCGGGTCCTGACGGTGACGGGGAGACCGAAGCCCTGGACTCCTTCGCACCGCACCCCGCAAGACCCACGCCCGCCGTCACGGCAAGTCCCAGACCCAGCGCGCGCCTTCGGTCGAACGCCCGCATACTCTCGCTCCGTCCACTCGCCGACCGGTCCTACTATCTGTAGACCGCACGAAAGCGAATGAATCAGGGCAATCCATCACTTTCCCGGGATTTGACCCAGGAGGGTGACCGCCAGGGGGAGCGGCCGGCGTGGAACGAAGGGGCTGTCCCGTCCGGGAAGTGATGGCGCGTGAGAAAGCGATGACCCGTCAGGGGGCGGTGATCGGAGGGTCGCTGCCGCTCGGTCGCGTCGGACCGTGCTCGATCTCGGAGATGAGTTCCTGGACCGGGACCGCGCCGAGCGGTCCGGCGACGGCGGTGACACCGGCCAGCGCCTTGTGCGCGCGGCGCCAGGCGCTGCTGCGGCGGCCCCGGAGATGCTCGACGAGGGCATGGGCGTACTGCGTCAGGGAGCGTGTCCACACGTCGTGCCGGGTCTGCGTACCGGCAGACGCGCGGCGGACGCTGCGCAACGCGTCGGCCGGGCGGACCCGCGCCTGCGCCACGGCGAGCTCGGCCCAGCTGACCGCGGCCGGAGGGCCGTGCTGGCTAAAAGCGGGGATGGTGTGGGCGGCCTCCCGCAGATGCTCGATGGCCCGCTCGGTCTCGCCGTTGCGCAGCGCGAGCACGCCGTGGGCGTGGGCGACGCGGCCGACGGTGGCGTCGTCTCCCGCGAGGACGGCCAACCGCCAGGCCTGGCCGAGGAGTTCCTCCGCCTCCGGGCCGCCGGTGCACGCCGAAAGCCACCCGGCGAGCCATAGCGCCTGCCCGCAGACGAGGGTGTCGGCACGGCCGAGGGGCAGCAGCTGCCGCAGATGCTCTCGCCCTTCGGCGGCGTGACCGCACACCGCCCACCAGAACCACAGGTCCACGGCCATGCCGAGGGCGACCGCGCTCTGGTCGGCGCTGTACGGGCCCCGGGCGAGCGCGACGCGCAGGTTCGGCTCCTCGTCGCGGATCAGCAGGGTCGCCTGCTCGTGCCGCCCGGTGCTCCACAGGTGGTGGGCGGTCTGCGCGATGCCGCTGTACCAGTTCAGGTGCCGGGTGCCCGCCGCTGCCGACTCGCCCACGGACTGGAGGCGTTCGGCACCGAACCCGCGGGCCGCCGCCGGCAGCCGGTAGCGGGGCTGCAGCACCCCGCCGGGATCGCGCACCGGCTCGAGCACCGACGCCAGGACGAGGCGCGCCAGGCAGGATGCCACCCGCGCCGGGGGCAGGCCGCCGCCCGCGCACACGAACACGGCGGCGTCCTCGTCGAACTCGCCCGCGAACACGCTCAGCCGCGCCCACACGGAACGCTCGGCCCGCCCGCACAACGCGTAACTCGCGCCGACGGCGGCCCGCAGGGACCGGTGCCGCCGCAGCGGCGCCTCCGGCATGCCGAGCCAGCCTTGCGTGGGCCGCAGCATGCGGGCCAACTGGGCGGGCGAATGGTGCTCGGTCTGCGCCGCCGCCAGTTCGACGGCCAGCGGCACGCCCTCCAGCTGCGTACAGATGTCGCTCACGGCGGGCAGCTCGGCCGCTTCCCCCGCCGTTCCCCGGACATCACGCGATCGCTGCATGAACAGCCTCACCGCAGGCCCCGGTTCCTCCTCCGTGCCCGGCAGGGTGACCTGGAGCGGGCCGAGGTGCAGGACCAACTCCGGGCCCAGGCCCAGTGGTTGACGCCCGGCGGCGAGGACCCGTACCCCCGGCGCGCACAGCAGCAGGGACTGCACCAGACGTACGCACTCGTCGCGTACCGGATCGAAATCGTCGAGGACGACAAGGACCCGGCGCGAGCGAAGACGGGCGAACAGCTCACGCTCCCCGGAGTCATCGCCCTGCCGGCCCCCGACTTCGAGCCCGTCGCCGTCCCTGTCTCGGTCGCCGTCGCCGTCGGCCGTCTCCCCGTCCATCGCCTCGACCACCGCGCGCGCCACGCTCCGCCCCCGCGGGCCGGCCCCGTCCCACCACCGCACGACGACCACGCCGTCGGTCAGCTGGCCGCCCGTCGCCGCGGCGGCGTGCGCGGCGAGGCTGCTCTTGCCGACCCCGGGTCCGCCCACCACCGTCACCAGCCTGCTCTGGGCCAGCAGACGGCGGAGCCTGGCCAGCTCCTCCGCGCGGCCCACAAGTCCGCCCCCGTGAAGACGCACGCGCCCTGTCCTCCTCGTCACGCTCGGGCCCTTCCACGCCGCGAGCCCTGTCGCCCGCCCCATGCCGGACTCGCCCTGCAGAATCGTCACTGCACCGAGTTCGACAGATCCTCTAACTCCGTGCCCCGATCTGAGTTACGGGCCGACTGTCCGCCCCGGTCAGGCGAATCACCCATCCCGTGCGTCCTGTTCTGATGTGACCAAGGACATGACGAAGGCAGTGACCGAGAGCGGGCCGGGGAACGAGCCGGGGAACGAGCCGGAGAAGCCGGCACCGGAGCGGCTGTCCGCCGCGGAGACCTGGCGCGCGCTGTACGGCTACTTCCGCCCGCACCGCGCGGTCGTCGCGCTCGGCGCCCTGTGCACGCTGATCGGCGCCGCGACCGGCCTCGCCCAGCCGCTCGCCGCGAAGGCGCTGGTGGACCGGCTCGGCGGCGACGAGTCGATCGCGGGGATCCTCGTGGTCCTCACCGCCCTCGTGGTCCTCGGCACGGCGATCGAGTCCATAGGCGCGTACGTCCTTGAACGCACCGCCGAGTCCGTGGTGCTCGCGGCCCGGCGCACCCTCATCGGGCGGCTGCTGCGGCTGCGCCTGCCCGAGGTGGAGCGGACCCAGCCGGGCGACCTGATGTCCCGGATCACCTCGGACACGACGCTGCTGCGCGCGGTCACCACGCAGTCCGTGGTGTCGGCGGTCGCGGGCGGACTCAGCTTCATCGCCACCATCGTGATGATGGGGCTGATGGACGCCGTCCTGCTCGGCGTCACGCTCGGCGTGATCGTGCTGATCGGCGGCGCGATGACGCTGGTGATGCCCAAGATCGCGCGGTCGACCGAGCGCGCCCAGGAGGCGGTCGGCACGATCTCGACGGCCCTTGAGCGGGCGTTCGGCGCGTTCCGCACCCTCAAGGCATCGGGCGCCGAGCAGCGGGAGACCGAAGTGGTGCAGGCGGCCGCGGAGGATGCCTGGCGCCACGGGGTGCGGTCGGCCAAGTGGCAGGCGGTGGCGTGGAGTTCGGTCGGGCTCGCGGTGCAGGTGTCGTTCCTCGCGGTGCTCGGCATCGGCGGCGCGCGGGTCGCGTCCGGCGCGATCTCGATCTCGACGCTCGTCGCCTTCCTGCTGTTCCTCTTCTATCTGATCGACCCCGTATCCCGGCTCGTCGAGGGTGCCACGCAGTACCAGGTCGGCTCGGCGGCCATCGCCCGCATCGTGCGGGCCGAGCGCCTGGAGACGGAGGACGTCACCGGGCCCGTGGACGGACCCGGCCAGGAGGGTCCCGCCTCGGTCGCCTTCGAGGACGTGACCTTCCGCTACCGGGAGGGCCTTCCGTACGTCCATCACGGCGTGAGCTTCGAGATCCCGGGCCCCGGCATGACCGCGTTCGTCGGCCCCTCGGGCGCGGGCAAGACCACGGTCTTCGGCCTCATCGAGCGGTTCTACGAGGCGACCGGCGGCCGTGTCCTGGTCGACGGCCGTGACGTACGGGAGTGGCCGCTGGCCGAACTGCGCGCCGCCATCGGATACGTGGAGCAGGACGCGCCCGTCCTGGCGGGCACCCTGCGCGAGAACCTGCTCTTCGGGGCGCCGGACGCGACCGCTACGGAGATCCAGGACGCTCTCGTACGCGCCCGGCTCGACACCCTGGTGGAGCGGCTGCCCGACGGCCTGGACACCCTGGTCGGCCACCGCGGCTCACAGCTCTCCGGCGGTGAACGCCAGCGGGTGGCGATCGCCAGGGCGATGCTGCGCAAGCCGCGCCTGCTGCTCCTGGACGAGGCGACCTCGCAGCTCGACGCGGTCAACGAACTGGCGCTGCGCGATGTCGTGGCCGAGGTGGCGCGGGAGGTGACGGTCCTCGTGGTGGCGCACCGGCTCTCCACGGTGACGCTGGCCGACCGCATCGTGGTGATGGACGCCGGGAAAGTGCGTGCGTCCGGTACCCACGCGGAGTTGGTGGCGGCGGATCCGCTGTACGGGGAGCTGGCGGCGACCCAGTTCTTGGCGGCGTCGGCGTGAACGGCCGCCGCCCGGCTGCCGGTTGGGGCATTCGAGTGCTGGATCCGCACGTGCCGGCCGGGATTGGATGGCGGGCATGAGCAACGTACGCAGAAGAGCGGAAATGTTCGTCGAGGCCGAGCGGGACGGGCGGTTGAGCGCCCGTACCACCGGGGACGAGCGGGAGATGCTCGCCGACTTTCTGACCGCGCAGCGCACGACACTGGAGATGAAGTGCGCGGGCCTCCAGCGCGAGTTGTCCCGGCGGTCGGTCGCGCCGTCCACGCTGTCGCTCCTCGGCATCGTCCGGCATCTGGCCGAGGTGGAGCGCCGCTGGTTCCGGTGCGTCCTCGCGGGCGAGGACGCACCGCCGCTGTTCGTCTCGGCCGACCGCCCCGACCACGACTTCGAGGGCGCGGTGCCCGACCCCGCGGTGATCGCCGAGGCCTGGGAGGCCTGGCGCGCGGAGGTGGAGTTCGCCGACCGCTTCGTCGCCGGTGCGCCGGATCTGGACGTCGAGGGGGAGGACGGCTGGAAGGGGAAGGTGTCGCTGCGCTGGGTGCTGATCCACATGGTGGAGGAGTACGCGCGGCACAACGGCCACGCCGACCTGCTGCGGGAGCGGATCGACGGGGCGATCGGCGTGTGAGCGCGCAACGGAGCGTGCACGGGACGCTCAAGGAGCCGTTCCCGGCGTGACGTCGAGGACGGCCTTGCCGGAGATCCGCCGGTCGAGCAGCGCCCGCGCGGCCTCCGGGACACGCTCCCAAGGGCCGCGCCAGTCGACCTCCGGGGAGAGCCGGCCCGCCGCGGTGAACGCGAGCAGCGTGGCGAGGTCGGGCCCCACCTCGTGGACGTCTCCGAACGTACTCATGGTCTTCGGAGCGCCGATGTGGAAGAGCGAGTAGGGGGCGAAGACGGCGGGTTCGTCGGAGGCCCAGCCGATGTTCTGCACGCCTCCGCCGGGGGCCAGAAGCTCCCAGGCGGCGGCGAGTTGGGGCCCGCCCACGGTGTCGAGGACGAGATCGACGGGGGCGTCGATCCCCTCCAGGCCGACCACCACCTCGTGGGCGCCGAGTTCGGCGAGCCCCTTGTCGCGCTCCGGCGAGCCGACGGAGGCGATGACGTGCGCACCGCCCAGCGCGGCCAGCTGCACGGCGTAGCGGCCCACGCCTCCTGCCGCCCCGGTGATCAGCACCCGGTGGCCGAGGATGGGCCGGGAGCGCAGTGTCCGCAGGGCCGTGATGCCCGCCATCGGCAGCGCAGCGGCATCGGCGAGGTCGACCCCGGCGGGCACTTCGGCCACCGCGGTGGTGTCCACGGCCATGCGCTGCGCCCACGCGCCCGGGCCGAAGGCGGCGACGCGGCTGCCGACGCCAGGTCCGGTGCCGTCGGCGGCGGCACGTGCGACGATCCCGGCGGCGTCGTAGCCGTGCACGGTCCCGGGCGGCCGCTGCCCGGCGAAGGCGACCTCGCCGCGGTTGAGGGAGATGTGCCGTACGTCGAGCACCAACTGGCCTGCGGCGGGCCGGGGTTCGGGGGCTTCGCCCAGGCGCAGGGAAGCGGGGGCGGCGGGGTCGACGACGAGCGCGCGCATGTCCATTCAGTACTCCTCGGGGCAGGGCAGGGCAGGGCAGGACGGACTCCACCCATACGGACTGCTGGTCCGCTTGGGTCGGGGTAATCTATCCGGACCAACAGCCCGCTTTCAATGAGGAGTTGACGTCATGGCCGAGGAGCGGCGCGCCGCGGGACCGGCGGGCAGCGACCGCGCGGAGCGGGCCGACGCGGCCCGCAACCGTGCCGCGGTCCTGCGCGCCACCGAGCGCCTGCTGGCCGAGGGCGACGGTGCACGCGTGTCGCTGGACCGGGTCGCCGCCCTGGCCGGAGTCGGCAAGGGCACGGTCTTCCGCCGCTTCGGCAGTCGCGCGGGGCTGCTCCAGGCGCTCCTCGAAGAACGCTCGCGCGAGCTGCGCGATGCCGTCTCTCACGGACCCCCGCCGCTGGGTCCCGGCGCACCTGCCGGGCGGCGCCTGCACGCCTTCCTCGACGGCCTCGGCGCGATCGCCGAAACCAACGCCATCCTGTTCTCCGCCCATGAACAGGCATGCGCCGATGACAAGTACAGCGACCCCAGCTTCCGCTTCTGGCACGAGCACCTCGGCTCCCTGCTCGCAGCCGAACGCCCCGACCTGGATGCCGATTTCCTCGCCCACGGCCTGCTGGCCCTCTTCGACGGAGCACTGATCCGCCACGTGACCCCACCCGACGACCCGCGCTACTTCACCCGCTCCGTCCAGCAGATGGCGACGGCCCTCCTCGCCCGCCCGGCAGGACGCCCGTGACCGCCCTCGGCGACCTCGTACGCCCGGAGCGATACCCGCGCTCTTCCCGCTACGACCCTGCCTGGCTGCTCGGCCTCGACATGGGCCCGAACCCGCTGTGGCTCCTGGAGAACCTGGCACGGGATCTCGATCTGCGCCCCGGAATGCGGGTGCTCGACCTCGGCTCGGGCAAGGGGGCGACATCGGTGTTCCTGGCCCGCGAGTACGGCGTACAGGTCGTCGCGGCCGACTGGTGGATCGGCGCCGAAGAGGCAGCGGCCGTCTTCGCCGATGCCGGTGTCGGCGACCGGGTGGAGGCCGTGCACGCGGAGGCGCACGCCCTGCCGTTCGCCGAGGAGAGCTTCGACGCGGTCGTGAGCGTCGACGCCTTCGAGTACTTCGGTACGGCCGACGGCTACCTGCCCTACCTGCTGCGCTTCCTGCGTCCTGGCGGCCAGTTGGGCATGGCGACCCCCGCGATGACCCGGGAGGTCCGCGAACTCGGCGCGATCCCGCCGCACATCAAGGAACTCGTCGGCTGGGAGGCCCTGGCCTGGCACACGGCCGACTGGTGGCGCTTCCAGTGGGCGATCACCGAACTCGTCACCGTCACCTCGGCGCGACTCCAGCAGGACGGCTGGCAGGACTGGCTCCTGTGGACCCGCGCCTGCGCCGAGCACCTGCCCGACGGAGAGTCAGCCAACCGGCCCGTGATCGACATGCTCACGGCCGACGGCGGGGAGTTCCTCACCTTCGCGCTGGTGACCGCGCGCAAGAACGGGCGCGTCCTGGGGGAGGGTCCGGTCCAGGTGAGCGACGGCTGATTCCGCAAGGGCGCGGACCGCCGGGTGCCAGGGGCGGGCGTGCGGCCCGGTCAGTGCGAGACGCCGCGAGACATGCGGCCGCAGCGGCAGCAGGACCAGATCGGCGGGGATCAGCGAGCGCGAGACCTCGGACAGGACCGTCATGCCGAGCCCGGCCTGCACCATGCTGATCAGCGTGGCCAGGTCCCGCACGCGGTGGGCGGGGGCGAAGTCGAGCCCCGCAAGCTCATGGATCGTACGGATACGGACTTCGCAGCCGTTGGGGGAGATGAGGAACGGATCGTCCTCCAGATCGCGGATGTCGACGGCAGGCTCGCCGGCCAGCGGATGGTCGCGCGGCAGCAGGGCGCGGTAGCCGTCCGTGGCGAGCGGGATGCCGGTGCCGGGCGGCGGGTCGATCACGATGCCGGCGTCGGCCGCTCCGCTCTCCAGCCAGGCCGCCACTTCGGCGCTGTCGCCCTCGAAGGCCCGCACGGTGAGCTGCGGCAGGTCTTGCCGCCAGTGCCGCAGCAGGCCGGGAACAAGCCCCTGGCAGACGGTCGGTGTGGCGGCGAGCCGCACGGTGCCGGTCAGGGTCCGCGAGGCATCGGCCGCGATCCGTTCCACCGACCGGGCCGCCGACAGTGCGCCGCGTGCGTGCGGCAGGATCCGCTCGCCGAGCGCGGTGGCCCGTACGGGCGTGGCGCGGACCAGCAGCGGGGCGGCCAACTCGCGTTCCAAGGAGGCGACGGCGTGCGACACGGCGGACTGGCTCATGCCCAGTTCGTCGGCGGCCGCGCTGAAGCCGCCCGCGTCGACGACGGCGAGGAAGGCCCTCAGCTGGGGGATGTTCACGGTCATGCGTGCGCCTCATATGCCTATGAAACCTATGCGTTGGATCCATCGTGCCAGGCCCGCGAGGCTTGCTCCGCGCCGCCGAAGCCGGCGGAACGCCGAGCACTCTCAAGGAGAGCCATGCCGTACTTCCGGGTCACCGTCACCGACCCCGACCTGCCCACCGGCGTCCAGAGCGCCATCGCCGAAGGGCTGACCCGCCTCGCCGTCACCGCACTGGGCAAGTCGAGCGCGCGGACCGTCGTCCACATCAACCTGGTCCCGGGAGCTGCCTACTTCATCGACGGCAGGCCCCTGGCCGGCGTGCGCGACGCGCACGTGGAGGGCAGCATCACCACGGGCACGAACAGCGGCGCCCAGAAGGCTGCCTTCATCGCCGAGGCCGGTGCACTCCTGTCGGAGCTGCTCGGCCCGCTGCCCCGGGGCGGGGTCGCCCTGCACGAACTGCACCCGGAGAGCTACGGATACGACGGAGTGACCCAGTTCGACTTCTACCGTCGGGACGCCCGCTGATGGGCGGCTTCAGGTCGTGAGGCGTACCAGCGTCTCCTGAAAGGGGACGGCCTGTTCGGAGGGCCGGTTGTGGGGGAACTTGGCGAGCAGGACGGCCATGCCGCACGTGTTGGTGAGGCCGGAGAAGACGAGCCCCGCGGCCACGGCTCCGGACAGCCAGTGCGCGGGCGGCCAGGCGAGGCCCGCCAGGAAGCCGAGCAGGACCAGTGATCCTGCGGCAAGGCGGACCTGCCGGTCCATCGGCCAGGTGGTGCGGGCCCCGGCAGGACGCTCCACCGGATGGCCGTCCGCGGCCCAGGCGCCGGTCCCGCCCGCCAGGGTGGCCGCTTCGACGCCGAGGTCGGCAAGACGGGCGCAGCCCTTGGCGGAGCGGGCGCCGGAGGCGCAGACGACGAGAAGGGGAGTACGCGCCGACGCCGCCCGCAGTGCGTCGGCGGCCTCGTCCAGGCGGTCGAGCGGGACGTTGTGGGCGCCGGGCAGATGGCCGCCCGCGTACTCGCCGGGGGTGCGGACGTCGATGACGGTGAACTCACCGAAACGCGCCGTGGCCTGGCCTGGCGTGAGAGTGCTGGGGTTGCTCACGGAACAATGCCTTTCGAAGATTGGTTCCCCCCTCCAGGTAGAATACCCGTGGGGGTATGCGGAGGAGGACGTGTGGAACTCGACATGAGCGCCGACGAGCTGAAGTCGGCGCTGAACCGCCTGCGGCGGGCCCAGGGCCAGCTCGCGGGAGTGATCAGGATGATCGAGGAGGGCCGGGACTGCGAGGACGTCGTCACGCAGCTGGCCGCCGTGTCCCGGGCCCTGGACCGGGCCGGGTTCTCGATCATCGCGACGGGGCTGCAGCAGTGCATGACCAGCGAGGATCCCGAGATGCGGGACTCCGCGCAGATGCGGGCCCGCCTTGAGAAGCTCTTCCTGTCGCTGGCCTGAGACCCGCCGTCCCCGACCGGCGTCGGGGCAGTGCACTGTTGTGGCGCGTCACAGCAGTACGCCGATTCCCATCGCCGCGGCGACGACCAGGAGCAGGCTGCCGAAGACGCGCTGCAGGGTGCCGGGGGAGACCTTCGTACTCAACCGCCTGCCGTCCCAGGCGCCCAGGACCGCCGTCGCGATGAACGGCATGATCAGCGCCCAGTCGAGGGCGACGGCGGTGGTCGCGCGGGCGGCGAGGGCCACAAGGGCGTTGGCGATGATGACCAGCAGGCTGGTGCCCACGGCCGCACTCATCGGTACGGCGAGCGCGGCCACCAGGGCGGGCACGGCGAGGAATCCACCGCCGACCCCGAGGAACCCGGTCACCGCCCCGAGCCCGGCGCCCGCTCCCGCGGCGCGGGGCACCGACACCGTCCCGCCCTCCTGCGATGACCTGCGGCGCAGCATGCGCAGCGCGGCGAGCACCGCGAGGCCGGAGAAGGCCAGGGTGAGCGCGGTGGCGGGGATGCGCGCGGACAGGACGCCCGCCGCGGCGGCGGGCAGCAGCCCGGCCGCGGCGAACACGAGCCCGGCCCGCCAGCGCACCGCTCCCGCCCGTGCATGGGCCACCAGCGCGGCGAGCGAGGTGACGATCACGATGACCAGGCTCGCCGTGGTGGCCTCGGCCGGACTGAAGCCGAGGAGGTAGATCAGGGCCGGGACGGTCAGGATGCTGCCGCCGGCCCCGAGCGCTCCCAGGGCGAGACCGACCAGTGCGCCGGCGATCAGGGCGAGTATCGGCGCGGTCATATGACGGTGCCCGCCGCCCCGCGCGCGTCGTGTCCGCCGGGTCCGCGCCCGGCTTCGTAACTGCCGGGTCCGTGCCCGACCTCGTACGCCTCATGGGCATGGGGCAGCGTCCTCGTACACGTCCGCGTCGGGCGGTGCGCCCGTACGGAGGGAGCGCGGCCGGGGCCGCGTGGGGAGATGGGCATCGTCGTGTTCCTCGGTAGCTCCTCGCGGGCCGGGCCGGGTTGCCGCCCGGCCCGCGAGGCTGTGGGGTCAGTTCCGGGTGGGTGTGACGAGCGTGAGGCCGGAGTCGGCGGCGGCCGCGTAACCGTCGTCGACGGCCACCACCGCACGCCCTGCCGCGTCCAGGACGGAGGCGGCGATCGCGGCACGCATGCCACCGGCGCAGTGCACCCACACCGAGCCCGCGGGCACCTCGTCGAGGCGCCGGTGGATCTCGTGGACCGGGATGTGCACGCTGCCCTCGATCCAGCCGCCGGACCGCTCGCTCGCGCGGCGCACATCGAGCACCACCGGGTCCGCGCCCCGCTCGCGCGCTGCGGCCAGCTCGGCGAACGTCGCCCGCGGAAACGACGCGAGCGGCGCCTGCCCGTCGGCCCAGTCGGCAGGGGAGCCGGTGGCGGCCGCGGCAGGCCGGTCGATGCCGACGCGGGCCAACTCCCGCTGGGCGCGGGCGACATCATCGGCGCTCTCCGCGAGCAGCGTCACCGGCTTGCCCCACGGGATCATCCACGCCAGGTAGGTCGCCAGACGACCGTCGCCCTCGAAGTTGAACGACCCGGCCACATGCCCCTCGGCGAAGGCCACCCGATGGCGCAGGTCCACGACCCACTCGCCCGCCGCCAGGCGCCGGGCTATCTCGGCGGCGTCGGCACGCCGCGGCGCGGTCAGGTCCACCGGCGCCGGGCCCGCGGCATTGGCCGGACCCATGTGCGCGTAGTACGCCGGTACGTCGTCCAGACCGGCGAGCAGCTCGGCGACGAACGTCTCCACGTCCTGGACCAAGGCCGGGTTGGACGCCTTCTCCGTACCGATGGTGCTGCGCTCGCCACCTCCGCCGGCTGACGAGCAGAAGCTGCCGAAGCCGTGCGTGGGCAGCACCGCCACCTCGTCGGCCAGCTCGTCGGCCAGCCGGTGCGCGGAGGCGTGCTGCGCGCGGGCCAGCCGCTCGGTCAGCCGTGGCTCCACCAGATCCGGCCGCCCCACGCCGCCGATCAGCAGTGATCCGCCGGTGAAGGCGGCCACCGCACGCCCGTTCTCCTCCAGGACGTACGAGGTGTGGTGCGGGGTGTGGCCCGGCGTGGCCACCGCCCGCAGCGTCAGCCCCTCGTCGATCTCCTCCAGGTCCCCGTCGGCCACCGGGACCCGCGGGTAGGCCACGGACGCGCCGGCGGGCACGAGATAGCGGGCGCCGGTAAGGCGGGCCAGCTCAAGACCGCCGGTCACGTAGTCGTTGTGCACATGCGTCTCGGCGACGGCGACGATCCGCACGCCCCGCCGGGCGGCCGCGGCGATCACCCGGTCGATGTCGCGCGGCGGATCCACCACGACCACCGACCGGGCACCGCCCGCCAGGTAGCTCCGGTTGCCCAGGCCTTCGGTCTCCAGGACATCGGCAAAGAACACGGCACACTCACACTCCCTCGTCACACTTTTTACCCCCCGGGGTATCTCTCCCTCACCGTAACAGAAATACCCAGGGGGGTATTTTCGGCCAGACCTGGAGCTGACGCCGCGGGAGCGGCTCGACGCGGCGCGCCAGGGCGCCGGGGCGGCGTCAGCGAGGTCAGCGCCGCCGCGACGGCGGTGGCGGCGAAGGCCGCGGGGAGGCCCTGGCGGTCGGCGAGCCGGCCGAGCAGCGCCGGCCGGTGATGGTGCCGAGGCCGAGCGCGAGGACGGTGGCCGTGAAGCCGGGCGTGGGGCGGTCGGGGAAGACCCGGTAGCTCCACACGGCGAGGAGGCCGGAACCCGCCATGAAGCAGGGCCCGTAGAGGAGCGCGGAGAGGAGGGCCGCGGGCAGGGAGATGCCGGAGAAGTGGGTCGCGGTCAGCAGGGCCGCGGCCGCGGCGAGGCCCGCGAACAGGCCGCGGTGGACACGGCGAAGCCCGAACCGGTCGATGACGGGCCCGGTCAGGACGCCGACCGTGCCCGCCAAGCCGATCAGCGTCCAGAACAGCGGTGCGGTCACGGCGGAGCTCGTCCCCGCGTGGTCGGAGACGGCCTCGGCGGCGAAGGCCCAGTAGACGGCGCCGACAAGGCCGTAGGAGAAGGCGGTCGTGCACAGGGGGAGCGCGGGGCGGCGGGCGAGCCAGGCCAGGCCGCTGACGGGCCGCGAGGTGGCCACCCACTGGATGTACGCCGACGAACTGCGCCGCCGTCACCCGGAAGTGACGGTCGACGACCGAGCCCTCTACATCGATGACGGATCCATCCTGACCAGCGCGGGCACGGCCGCCGCGATCGACCTGTGCCTGCACATCGTGCGCCGCGACCACGGCGCGGCAGTGGCGGCGGAGGTCGGCCGGCGGATGGTGGTGGCCCCGCACCGCGAGGGCGGCCAAGCCCAGTACGCCCGCCCCAGGACCGCCGCCGCGGCTCCGCCCGCTCCGGGGACGGGACTTGCGCCGGTCCTGGACTGGGCGCTCGCCCGGCTGCACGAGCCGCTGGCCATCGCCGATCTCGCGGGCCGAGCGGGCATGAGCGTACGCACCTTCGAACGGCACTTCGGCCGCGAGGCGGGCGCCACTCCGTTGCGGTGGCTCAACCAGCAGCGCGTCACCCACGCCCGCACCTTGCTGGAGACCACCGACCTGCCGGTCGACGCCGTCGCCGAACGCAGCGGCCTCGGCACGGGAGACGGCCTGCGGCAGCACTTCCACCGCCTGATGGGCACCACCCCGGCCGCCTACCGGCGCACCTACCGGGGCACACCCGGCTGACGGGCGTCCCGCCGCGCTTCCCCGCGAGCCGGGCCGCTCCCCGCGTCGGTGATCGGCGCGACGGGCGTGTCCGCGGCCCGCACCCAGCGCGGCCCGTCCGGCCCGTACACGGCACGGGGCTCCGGGAACGCCGCGAGCAGGAGGAGATAGACGATCGCCGCCACGGCCGCGCCCAAGGGCAGGCTGATGTCGGTGCCGCCCGCGAGGTCGCCGAGCGGCCCGACGAACTGCCCGGGGATGTTGGTGAACAGCACGCCGGTCACCGCGCCGGTCCACCAGGCCGACATGCCCCGCCAGTTCCAGCCGCGCGTGAACCAATAGCGCCCGCCGTGCCGGCGGCGGGTGAAGACCTGGAGCGCCTCGGGGTCGTACCAGCCGCGCCGGGTGACATAGCCGAGCATCATGACGATCATCCACGGCACCGTGCAGGTGATGATCATCGTGGCGAAGGTGGAGATCGCCTGGACCAGATTGAAGCCGAATCGTCCTACGAAGATGAAGGCGATGGACAGCACGCCGATCAGGACGGTGGCGCGCACCCGGCTGAGCCTCGGGAAGACCGAGGAGAAGTCGAGCCCGGTGCCGTACAGCGCGGTCGTCCCGGTCGACATGCCGCCGATCAGCGCGATCAGACAGACCGGCAGGAAGTACCAGCCGGGCGCGATCGCCAGCAGCCCGCCGACGAAATTGGGGGCGGCCGGATCCAGATACTTCGGGGCCCGCTCGGCGATGATCGCCGCGGTCGCCAGGCCGAAGCCGAATGGCAGCACCGTGGCGAGCTGCGAGAGGAATGCCGCGCCCATCACCTTGCGGCGCGGCGTATCGGCCGGGATGTAGCGGGCCCAGTCGCCGAGGAACGCGCCGAAGGAGACCGGGTTGGACAGCACGATCAGCGCGGCGCCGATGAAGGACGGCCAGTACAGGTCCTGGGTGGCCCGGTCGGCATCTGGGGTGAAGATTCCGGCGTACGAAGGATCGAAGTCACCGGCGAAGGCGAAGAGGCCCAGGACGAACAGCAGGGTCGCGGCGATGACGGCGACCTTGTTGACGAGCAGCATGAAGCGGAAGCCGTAGACGCACACGGCGAGCACAAGGACGGCGAAGACCGCGTACGCGCAGCCGTACGCGAGGTCGCTCTCCGGCACGCCGAGCAGCCGGTGCGCCCCGCCGATGAGCGCGTCGCCCGAACTCCACACCGACAGCGAGAAGAACGCCACGGCGGTGAGCAGAGAGAGAAAGGATCCGACGATCCTGCCGTGCACCCCCAGATGCGCCGACGAGGAGACGGCGTTGTTCGTGCCGTTGCGCGGCCCGAAGACCGCCATCGGGGCAAGCAGCAGGGCGCCGGTGAGCAGCCCGAGCAGCATCGCCGCGAGCCCCTGCCAGAAGGAGAGCCCGAACAGGATGGGGAACGCGCCGAGCACACACGTGGCGAAGGTGTTCGCGCCACCGAACGCGAGCCGGAACAGATCGAGCGGCCCTGCGGTGCGATCCGCGTCCGGGATGCGCTCGACCCCGTGGGTCTCGACCTGAGTGACGGACGGCGGCGAATCCCTGGACACGGGCAGCTCCCTGGAGGACGGCAACACGGCGCGCGAGACGCGGTGTTGGAGGTGCAGGGAACGTAGACGCCGCGGGCCACACCGCACCAGTGCCGGATTCGCACTGCTCACGGCGGTGTGATGGACGATTCGCACACTCAGCGGGCAGGGGCATCGCCCCGCGAAGCCGCCCCGCGAAGCCGCCCAGCGATTCCGCCCCGCGGACCCGCCGCCGGGATCACCCGGCAGCAGAAGCCAGTTCGCGGACCACGGTCATGTCGTCGAAGGGCAGGAGCAGTTCGCCGACGATCTGGTAGGGCTCGCTGCCCTTGCCCGCGACCAGGACGACATCGCCGGGACGCGCGGCGGACAGCGCGCACGCGATCGCCGCGCGACGGTCGGCCACGCGGTGGAAGGGCGTCGCGGTGGACGTCAGGCCGGGGACGATCTGGTCCAGGATGCGCTCGGGGTCCTCGTCGCGCGGATTGTCCGTGGTCAGAACGCACAGGTCGGATTGACGGCCGGCGATCTCGCCCATCAGGGCACGCTTGGTGGTGTCACGGTCGCCGCCGCAGCCGAAGACGGTGATCACCGACCCGGTGGCGAAACCGCGGATCGTGGCGAGGACCTTCTCCAACGAGTCGGGGGAGTGCGCGTAGTCGACGATCACACAGACGCCCCGCGAGGTGGTGAAGCGCTCCAGCCGGCCCGGAGTCGGCGGCATCCGGTCCAAGGCCTCGACAAGCGCCGGGAGTTCATGCCCGAGCAGATGGCACGCCGCGAGGGCGGCGAGCGCGTTGGACACCGAGAAGCGGCCCGGGACGGGGATCGCGGCAGGATATTTGCGCCCGTCGTGATGGAGGGTGAAGCGGCTGCCCACCGCGTCCACCACCAGATCGCTCGCCCGGTAGTCGGCCGGCGCGTCCAGGCCGTAGGTGGTCACCGCGCCCGGCATCAGGGCGAGGATCTCGGCGCTGACGGGGTCGTCGGCGTTGACCACCGCGCGGTCGCACAGCCCGCCGAACAGGCGCAGTTTGGCGTCCTTGTAGTGCGCCATGGTCCCGTGGTCGTCCAGGTGATCCTGGGTGAGATTGGTGAACACGCCGATGTCGACGGGCACATGGTCGAGCCGCCGCTGCACCAGGCCCATGGACGTGGCCTCAAGCACCGCGCAGGCCGTGTCCCGGTCACGCATGTGCCCGAGCAGGTAGTGGAGGTCCGGCGACTCCGGCGTGCTCAGCACCGACCGCGGCATCGGGATCCGCTCCTGACCGATCCGGCTGCCCGAGGTGCCGATCACCCCCACCTTCGCGCCCTCCGCGAGGCGGAGAGCCGATTCGACCATGTACGAGACCGAGGTCTTGCCGTTCGTACCGGTGATCGCCACGACATCCATCGCATGCCCCGGCTCCCCGTAATAACGGGAGGCGGCGAGCGAGGCCGCGGCCCGCGTGTCGGCCACACGCACCACGCAAGCCTGCCCGGCCGCCCCGTCCTCCGGCGCCCCGCCGTCCTCGACAAGGACCGCCACCGCCCCTCGCTCCAGGGCCCGCGCGACACCCCCGGGCCCGCCCTCCTCGTGCCCGGGAACGGCGATGTACAGCGAACCGGACCCGACCTGCCCGGCGTCGAAAGTCATCCCCGCGGTGACCGGCACGCCCGGGTCACCGTGCAGAACGTCGTGGTCGTGCCCATGGAGCAGTGCGCTGAGCTTCATATCTGTCCCCTCGAAGGCGGCCGGCGGCACGCCGCGCATGCCCGGCCCGACAAGCGAGGGCGAGGGCGACGGTGAGCCGGAATCCGCGGTGTGACGCGTTGGGCGAGCGGGCCCCGCAGGGGGATATCTGCGTGCGGGCCGAGGGCCGGGACGGCCGAGGATCGCTACCTGTGTGCCGCACGGCCGGCCGGTCGCGTCGGATGGGATCCGGGCCGTGGAGGGCTGACCACAGGTGGCCGGGCGGAGCAGGGGCCTGCCCGACACCGCTTCAGTGTACGTGCGCCGCGGCTCGCCTCCGCCGTGTCGGAAACCCGCTGGTTCCGGGGCTCCCGCCCTTCCTACGATCACGACCGGTTCATCCGCCGATGCCACACAGCCCACTCCCGCCGCGCAAGGGAAAGGGCCGCAGTGACCCAGACCGAGGACACCGTTCACCTGCTGCGCGAGACGCTCGGCGCGGACCTCGTCGGCGGCTACGTGTACGGCTCGGCCCGGCTGGGCGGGTTGCGCCCGTACAGCGACATCGATGTGTTCGCCGTCGTCGAGCGGCCCTTGTCGGTCCGGCAGCGGCGGCGGCTCGTCGAGGCGCTCCTCGACATCTCCGCCTGGCCGCCACGGGGTGAGACCGTGCGGCCCGTCGAGCTGACGATCGTCGTGCGGCGCGAGGTCAGCCCGTGGCGGTATCCGCCGCGGTGCGAGTTCCAGTACGGGGAGTGGCTGCGCGAGGAGTACGAGCGCGGGCGGCTGCCGTCGCCGGTGCCGAGCCCCGATCTCGCGCCCCTGATCACGATGGTGCTGATGGCCGGCACGCCCTTGGCCGGACCACCGCCGGGCGAGGTGCTGGCCCCTGTCCCGCGTGCGGACCTCACGCGCGCGTTGTCCGTCGGCGTACCGGAGCTCCTTGCGGACCTCGCGGCGGACACCCGCAACGTCGTCCTCACGTTGGCCCGGATCTGGATGACCCTGGCGACCGGGACGATCACCTCCAAGGACGCCGCGGCGGGCTGGGCCCTCGCGCGGCTCCCGGAGGAACACCGGCCCGTGCTCGCCCACGTACGCGCCGTGTACGTCACGGGGGAGAGGGAGCGCTGGGGCGAACTCCAGCCGCTGGTGGGCCCCTGGGCCGCGTACGTCACTGAAGTGATCGAGGAGCTGGCCGCGGCGGGCGCCGACTGACGCGCTGTCTTTCAACTGCCGTTATCCGGATGCCTCTTGACGTGAATCCGTCACTCGGTATGGTCTAGGCCAACGGCGGCAGGGATCATTCCGGATAGTCGCAGCTCCGGTGTGCCGGTGCGCTCCTCGCCGCTCAACCCCCCACCACACGGCGGTCGGCCGTGCCCCCGGCATGCCCCGGTCCGCCCAAGGAGTGATCGCTCATGCGTCCTCGTGTACTCGCCGCCATGCTCACCGCGACGGCGTCCGCCGCCGCCCTCACCCTGCTGACCCTCGCCCCCAACGCCTCCGCCGAGAAGTCGGACGCCAAGGTGCGGGCCGCTGCGGAATTCATCGTCAGCGAGGCCCAGTTCAACCAGATGTTCCCGAACCGGAACTCCTTCTACACCTACAGCGGCCTCACGGACGCGCTCAGCGCCTATCCCGAGTTCACCGGGACCGGCAGCGACACCGTGCGCAAGCAGGAGGCCGCGGCCTTCCTGGCGAACGTCAGTCACGAGACGGGCGGCCTGGTCCACGTCGTCGAGCAGAACACCGCCAACTACCCCCACTACTGCGACAGTTCACAGCCCTACGGCTGCCCGGCCGGCAACGACAAGTACTACGGCCGCGGCCCCATCCAGCTCAGCTGGAACTTCAACTACAAGGCGGCGGGCGACGCCCTGAAGATCGACCTCCTGAACAACCCCGACCTCGTCCAGAACGATCCGGCCGTGGCCTGGAAGACCGGCCTCTGGTACTGGAACACCCAGAACGGCCCGGGGACGATGACGCCGCACAACGCCATGGTCAACGGTGCCGGCTTCGGCGAGACCATCCGCAGCATCAACGGCAGCCTGGAATGCAACGGACAGAACCCCGAGCAGGTGCAGAGCCGGATCAACAACTACACCCGGTTCGCCGACGTGCTCGGCGTCGACCCGGGTGGCAACCTGAGCTGCTGACCCCCGGCGTCGTCGCGGTTCCCGCCGTCCGCAGTCCGCAGTCCGCCGCACCCGCTCGATCCGGTGCGGCGGACGGCGATTTTCAGCCAAGGTTAGTGCAGCGCTCAACAGGAGGCCAGGACAGGCTGGTTGGGCCGCCACGTGATCAATAGCCTGGTGCGCACCCCCTGTCACTGACCAAGGAGCTTCATGTCCACCGCGCAGCAGATCCCCGACATCCTCTCGCCGGAGTTCGCCGAGAACCCCTATCCGGCCTACCGGGCGATGCGGGAGAGCGCGCCGCTGCTGTGGCACGAGGCGACGCAGAGCTGGATCGTCTCGCGGTACGCGGATGTCGAGCGCGTGTTCAAGGACAAGACCTCGCAGTTCACCACCGACAACTACGACTGGCAGATCGAGCCGGTGCACGGCAAGACGATCCTCCAGCTCAGCGGCCGTGAGCACGCGGTGCGCCGGGCCCTGGTCGCACCCGCCTTCCGCGGCAGCGACCTCCAGGAGAAATTCCTGCCCGTCATCGAGCGCAACTCCCGCGAACTCATCGACGCCTTCCGGCACACCGGCACGGTGGACCTCGTCGCGGACTACGCAACGCGCTTCCCCGTCAACGTGATCGCCGACATGCTCGGCCTGGACAAGGCCGACCACGCGCGCTTCCACGGCTGGTACACCACCGTCATCGCCTTCCTCGGCAACCTGGCGGGCGACCCGGACGTCGCGGCGGCCGGCGAACGGACCCGCGTCGAGTTCGCCGAGTACATGTTCCCGATCATCCGGGAGCGCCGCGACAACCTCGGCGACGACCTGCTCTCCACGCTGTGCGCCGCCGAGGTCGACGGCGTACGCATGAGTGACGAGGACATCAAGGCGTTCTGCAGCCTGCTGCTCGCCGCCGGCGGCGAGACCACCGACAAGGCGATCGCCAGCATCTTCGCCAACCTCCTGACGCACCCGGAGCAGTTGGCGGCCGTCCGCGAGGACCGCACGCTGATCGCCCGCGCCTTCGCCGAGACGCTGCGCCACACGCCGCCCGTCCACATGATCATGCGTCAGTCGGCCACCGAGGTGGAGCTCACCGGCGGCACGATCCCCGCCGGGGCCACCGTCACCTGCCTGATCGGCTCGGCCAACCGCGACGAGCAGCGCTACGCGGAGCCGGACCGCTTCGACATCTTCCGCGACGACCTGACCACCACGACCGCGTTCTCCGCCGCCGCCGACCATCTCTCGTTCGCGCTCGGCCGGCACTTCTGCGTGGGCGCGCTGCTTGCCAAGGCCGAGGTCGAGACCGGCGTCGGCCAGCTCCTGGACGCGATGCCCGATGTGCGGCTCGCCGAGGGCTTCGACCCGGTCGAGCAAGGGGTGTTCACCCGGGGGCCGCAGTCCCTGCCGGTGCGGTTCACCCCTGTCACCGCCTGACCCCATGGGGGCGCCGCCCACGCGGCGCCCCGCCACCTTTCAGTGCGCCACAGGCGTGAACTGCACCGGCAGCGACGTAAGCCCCCGCATCCAGATGGACGGACGCCAGGTCAACTCCTGCGGCTCCACCGCGAGTACGAGGTCGGGCAGCCGCTCCAGGAGCGTCTCGACCGCCGTACGGGCGATGACATCGGCGAGCAGCGGCGCGGGGTACGGGCAGCGGTGCTCGCCGTGGCTGAACGACAGGTGCGCCGAGTTCTCCGGGCCCACATGCGACTCGGGCCAGATCTGCGGGTCGGTGTTGGCCGCGGCGAGGCCGAGCACCAGACAGTCGCCCGCCCGGATCTGCCGCCCGCCGAGCTGGGTGTCGCGCACCGCCCAACGGCCGATGAAATTCTGCGTCGGGGTGTCGAGCCACAGCACCTCGTTGAGCGCCTCGCCCACGCTCAGCCGACCGCCGGACACGTTCAGCGCGAACCGCTCGTCGGTCAGCATCAGCCGCAGCGTGTTGCAGATCCAGTTGGCCGTCGGCTGCTGGGCCGCCGCGATGATCGAGATCAGGTCCTGGACGATCTCCTCGTCCGTCAGGCCCGCAGGGTGAAGGAGCATCCGCGACGTGACGTCCGCACCCGGCTTCTCCCGCTTCTCCTTGACCAGTTGCTGGATCCGCTCCCCGACGCGCAGGTACGCCGCCACCGGGTCGTCGCCCTCCGCCGCGTCCAGCGAGATCCGCAGATCGTCCACCAACTGCTGGGTGTCCGTGCCCGTATGCGGCATGCCGCACATCTGCACCGCGGCCCGCATAGGCAGCGCGTGCGCGTACGCACTCATCAGCTCCGCCTGCCCGCTGCCGGCGAACTCACCGATCAGCCGGTCGGCGATCCGGCCGCTGTCCCGGGCGAGTTCGAACTGGTCGACCCCCTCCAGGGCATCCGTGATCACCCCTGCGCGCCGCCGGTGCTCCTCGCCCTCGGTGAAAAGGACAGAAGGCTGATAGCCGACGAACGGAAGCAACGGCCAGTCGGCGGGAATGTGCTCCCACTGGTTCCAGCGCCGCGAGTCGCGGGCGAACAGCTCGTCGTGGCCGGTCACATAGCTGACCTCGGAGTAGCCGAGCACCAGCCACGCGGGCACGTCCCCGTCCAGGAGCACCGGCGCCACCGCGCCGTGCTCGCTGCGCAGGGTGCGGTAGAGCTGCGACGGCGTCTGCTGATACTCCAGACCGCCCAGGCGCACGGCGCCCGCGTGGGCGGGGCAGCCGGGGGGCGGGCTCTGTTCGGCGGCGGGTCCGGTCGGCTCGGTCACGGTGTCATCTCCTGGGCCATGGCCAGTTCGTAGAGGTGGTCCACGAGGGTGATCAGTACGTCCTTGCCCGACGACCGCACCCGTGCGTCGCAGTCGATCAGCGGCACATGGCCGGGCAGCGCAAGGGCCTGCCGGATCTCCCGCAGGGAATGCGCGGAGGTGTCGTCGTCGAACCGGTTGACGGCCACCACGAACGGCGTCTTGTGGTGTTCGAGGCGGTCGATCGCGTACCAGGACTCGTCCATGCGCCGCGTGTCGACCAGCACGACCGCACCGAGGGTGCCCGAGAAGAGCCGGTCCCAGAGGAACCAGAAGCGCTCCTGGCCGGGTGCGCCGAAGAGGTAAAGCACCACACGCTCGTTGAGGCTGATCCGCCCGAAGTCGAACGCCACCGTCGTGGTCGTCTTGGCGGCCACGTCGGCCGTCTCGTCGACGCCGACACCGGCTTGCGTCATCACTTCTTCGGTGTTCAGCGGCCGGATCTCGCTGACCGACCGCACCAGCGTGGTCTTGCCGACACCGAATCCGCCCACCACGACGATCTTCAAGCCGGTCTCGGCAGTGTCGGACAGGGGCGTACGGGAGGGCAGCTCAGATGTTGCGGAGCCCATGGAGCACCTCCTTGAGAAGGGCGGAATCGGGGATGGCGGCGGCCGAGCCGGCCGCGCGGGGATGACGGGCGGTGATCCGGCCCGTGGCGAGCAGATCACCCAGCAGGATCCGCACCACCGTGATCGGCAGCCTCAGCTCCGCCGCGATCTCCACCACGGCCGTCGGATGCCGGCACAGTTCGAGGATGCGTACGTGCTCCGACTGCATCCCCGCGGCCGGCTCGCACTCGCTCACCACGAGCGTGACCAGGTCGAACGAATCGTCGTCGGCGCGGCTGCGGCCACCGGTGACCGTGTAAAGGCGGTCCGGATCACCGATGTCCACGGGCCTGCGGGGCGTCACGAGGAGTCGCCGCCCTCGTCCTGGGCACGCGGCTCGGCGCGCAGATGCTCCCCGATCTGCTCGACGAGCTCGGTCATCTGATGGCCCACCACACCGGGGTCGGCGTTCTCGTCCGCCACGACCGCCAGGTGGGCTCCCTCGCCCGCCTCGACGATGAAGAGCAGCCCGCCGTGGAACTCGGTCATGGAGTGCCGGACGCCGCCGGTCCCGTCGCCGAACTCCACCGATGCGCCTTGCGCGAGCGCCTGGATGCCGGAGCAGATCGCCGCGAGCTGGTCGGCCTGGTCGAGCGTCAGATGCTCGCTCCAGCACAGCTTCAGGCCGTCCCGGGAGAGCACCAGGGCGTGCCGCGTGCCAGGGGTGCGCTTCAGAAGGCTCTTCAGGAGCCAGGTCAGGCTGTTGTCAGTGGTCTGCATGGTGGGTGGGGCGAGATGCGCCGGGTAGGTCCGGTCACCGGCCCGTGCCTCCAATCTCACGAAGTCGAGCGGGGGAAGGGGGCGCCAGAGCCCGGGCGCCGTACGGGAGGCTTCGGCTCTACGGGGCGGGCGGCGGCCCGGATCCGGCATCGATGCCGGGCGCCTCGGCGGATCCGGGCACGTCGCCCGAGGCGCGCCGAGCGCGGTGGAAGGCACCGAATCGGGAACCGGCGTCGCGCGGCTGCCCCGTCTCGCCGGCGGGCACCGCGGTGCCGGCTGCGGCATCGGACGCGGCCCTGCGCTGCTGCCGCTCCCGGTCGGCCTCGGCCATGGTGCGGCCGGGAGCGCGCACGGGCAGGCCGTTCGGGGTGGCATCGGCGGGACGCGCTTGCTGTGCCGGGATCTCGGCAGGGGCCGTGGGCGGCTCGGGCGTCTCCGCGGGTGCGGGCGCCTCCTGGAGCGGTGCTTCCGGAACCGGCGCGGGCGTCGGCTCGGCGGTCCGGCGCACCGGCGGCTGCGGCGCGGGATCGCGCTGCTGGGCAAGGAGTTGCGGAGGCAGCAGGACGACCACGCCCGTGCCGCCGCGCGATGACGGCCGGAAGTTGACGCTCATCGCGTACTTGGCGGCGAGCCGCCCGACCACGGCGAGACCGAGGCGGGTGCCCTGCAGCGACGCGAGGTCCGTGATCCGCCCCGAGACCGACTCCTCGGCCCGGCGCATCGCTGCGTCGGCCATCTTCAGGCCGCTGTCCTCGATGGTCACGACGATCCCGGCGCTGCGCTCCTCGACGTAGACATGCACCTCGTCGATGGGCGGGGAGAAGTTCGCCGCGTTGTCCATGAGCTCGGCGAGCAGATGCATGACGCCCTCGGCGGCGAAACCGGCGATCGCCACGTTCGTCGAGCAGTGCAGCCGCACCCGCTGATACGCGGAGATCCGGCCGACCGCACCCCGCAGGATGCTCTCCATGACGATCGGCTTGTTCCACGCGCGACTGGAGCGGCCACCCATCAGCAGGGCCAACCGGTCGGTCATCAGGCCGAGTTGGGACGTGCTGTGGTCGAGCCGCAGCAGATCGCCGAAGACCTCGACGCCGTGCCGCTCCTGCATGTCCCGCAGGTCGGCGAGCATGCTCACGGACTTCGCCTGCACCCGGCTCAACGCCTTGGCGGACGCGGCCTGTGCGGCCGCGGCCCGCCGCTCGCTGTGCGCGAGTTCGCGTACGAGGGATTCGGCGGGCACCCGCAGCAAGGGGTTGCGCGGCCAGTCGAGCCCGGCGAGCACGGTGTCGGCCGAGGCCCCTTCGCGCAGCTGACCGATCGCGGCCGGCAGCGTCGCCCCCGTCAGCTGCTCCAACTCCTGGGCCGCCTGCGCCAGTTGTCCCTGCGCACTGTCGCGCTCCGACTCGGCGGTGGCGGCGTGCCGCACGGACTCCTCCACCACGGACGCGAACACCTGCATGACCTGGCGGAGTTGGGGATCCGACGGCGGCGCCGTCTGCGCCAGCGTCTCGCTCGCACCGGCCCCGTCGCGCAGCCGCTTCACCACGGTCGGGAGCGTGACGTTCACCAGATGCGCGGACTCGGCGCCCTGCTGCGCCAACTGCGCCTTGAGGGAACCGGCGGCGGCGTGCTCCGCCGCGGCGGACCGGCGAACCCGCCGCACGCCCAGCGAGCCGACCACCACAACGGCCGCGAGGCACAGCCACGCGACCACGACCGTGGCGACCGTCCAGCCACGGGCGGCGTCCGGTGCCGACAGGCCCGCGACGGCACCGGCCGCACCGGAGACGACCAGCACGGCCAAGGGAACGGCCGGCGCGGGGCGCGGCGCCTTCGCTATGTGGCGCGGGCGGGGAGGAGCAGGCACTGGCATTCAGCGGTCCCTCGGTCCATGAGTGCAGGATGACAACGAGCCGACCGCTACGGGTCCGGCAACGGGTCGGGAAGAGAACACCAAAGAGGACGGCGATCTTCCGGACCCTGTTTCGCGCCATGCTAGTCACCCCGCGGAGCGCGAAGGCCGGACAACTGGAACAGTCCGCCCAGGAGCCGCCCGCGAGCGAACTTCGTCGCGATCTCGACCCTCGAACATCATGTCGTGATAGAGGAGTTCGACCGCCAAGCCGCCGCTTCAGGCTCCGAAGCCCACCCGGACTCCCGGCACCTCGAAGGAGGGCATCACTCGTCGAACGCGGCGTCGAGCAGCCGCGCCACCGCTCCGTTGTCGTCGGTCGCCTCCCGCTGGGCGGCATCGGCGAGACCGGACCCGACATAGGAAGGGACGTAGACCGTGGCGTAGACCGCAAGCCCGAAAGCTCCGGCGACCAGAAGCCCTCCGACGACGCCCCGCACGATCGTCTGGGGCAGGGACCGCGGCTGCTTCATGTCATTGACCATGCGTCGGACGCTACGAGGGGCTGATGTCGAGGCGCCTGAGTACAGCTACTCATCCCGCACCTCAGGTGCGGGCCGGTACGGAAACGACATGGCCCCCAGCCCCACGAACCCGGTATCTTCCCCTCTCCGACCAGCCGCATTTCGAACGGCAGCCGCCAACTCCCGGAGAGCGACCCCCTCATGACCAGCCGGCAAGCAACGACGACCCTGTGGCGCCCGACGGGCCCCAAGGAGCTGGACCTGGTCCGCGAGCTGAACTGGCGCGCCTGGCCGCCCCGCCTGCCCGAGCAGCCGATCTTCTACCCGGTGCTCAACGAGGACTACGCGATCAGCATCGCGCGGGACTGGAACGTGAAGCACGACGGAGCAGGGTTCGTCACCCGCTTCGAGGTCGACACGGACTTCGTCGGCCGCTACCCCGTCCAGCAGGCCGGCGGCCGCACGATCCTCGAACTGTGGGTGCCGGCCGAAGAGCTCGACGACTTCAACGCCCATATCGTCGGCGAGATCCAGCTGGTCCACGAGTTCCACTGAAGTCCGGCTGATGGCGGCCAGGCCGCCGGAGAAATTGACGAGCCGTCGAGCGGCGGCCGCGGATACCTTCGGCGGCATGGTTGACGAAGCGTTCGGGAATCCGCGGTTCGCCGCGCTCTACGATCCGCTCGACCCCGACCGCGGCGATCTCGACGCCTACGTACGCATCGCGGGGGAGTTCGGTGCGCGTCGGGTGCTCGACATCGGCTGTGGGACAGGGGTGTTCGCGCTGCTGCTCGCCGATCGCGGGATCGAGGTCGTGGGCGTCGATCCCGCACGGGCGTCCCTCGATGTTGCCAGGGCCAAGCCGGGCAGCGATCGGGTGCGGTGGATCTGCGGTGACGCGACGTCGCTCCCGCCGCTGCGGGTCGACCTGGCGACCATGACGGGGAACGTCGCCCAGGCCATCGACGACGCGGAGACGTGGCAACGGACCCTGCGCGGTGCCCATGAAGCCCTGCGGCCGGGCGGGCGTCTGGTCTTCGAGACCCGGGATCCGGCCAGGCGCGCCTGGGAGGAGTGGAACCGCGAGGCTTCTTACGAGGTCATGGAGGTCCCGGGGGTTGGCGCGGTCGAGAAGTGGGTTCAGGTCATCGAGGTCAGTGGCCCGATGGTGACCTTCCGCGGGACCTGCGTGTTCGTCGCGGACGGGGAGGTGCTGACATCGCATTCGACCCTGCGGTTCCGCGAACGGGCGGAGGTCGAGGCGGACTTGACGGCGCACGGGTTCGTGGTGGAGGAGGTTCGTGACGCGCCCGATCGGCCGGGGCGTGAGCTCGTCTTCCTGGCGCGCCGCCCGGAGAACGGTGCGAGCTGACCGCCGCGCGCCCGAACATCGCTACGGTGCAGGCGTGATCGGTTCCACGCTGCCCCTCCTCTTCCTCGACGTCGACGGCCCGCTCATTCCCTTCGGGGCGAGCCGGCAACAGCTTCCCGACGGATATCCGACGTACGACAGTCCCTTCGCACCCGCGATGGCCGACGCGAACCCGCTGATCACCAGGATCGATCCGGCTCACGGCAGCCGCCTGTGGGCGCTGCCCTGCGAACTCGTGTGGGCCACGACGTGGATGTCCGACGCCAACGACTGCATCGCGCCCTGGCTCGGCCTGCCGGAACTCACCGTGGTGAGCTGGCCGGATCCGTCCGGCGATGACGAGGCCGGTGGACTCCACTGGAAGACCCGCCCCCTGGTCGACCGGGCCGCGGGCCGTCCCTTCGCCTGGGTGGACGACGAGATCACGTACGCCGACCGCGCGTGGGTGGCGGCGCACCACCCGCAGCCGGCCCTGCTGCATCGCGTCGATGCCCGGCGCGGCCTCACCGACGAGGACTTCGCCACCCTCGACAAGTGGCTGCGCTTTCACGGGAGTTGAGGAAATCCCTCACAGCGGCAGCGGGCGTTCCTGCACCACGTGCTTCATGACGAGCGTGGAGCTGAGCCGCATCACACCCGGGAGGGTGGCCAGCTTCTCGTCGTACAGCCGCTGGAAGGCGGGCAGGTCGGGGCTGACGATACGCAGCAGGAAGTCGGGGTCGCCGAAGAGCCGCTGGGCCTGCAGCACGTACGGGATGTCGGCGACGGCCGCCTCGAAGTCGGCGACGGTGTCCCGGTCCTCCTGGCGCATGGTGACGAAGACGAGCGCCTCGAACGTCAGACCCACCTGCTGAGTGTTGAGGATCGCGCGGTAGCCGCGGATGGCGCCGCTGCGCTCCAGTTCGCGCAGCCTGCGGTGGCAGGGCGAGAGGCTGAGCCGTACGCGGGCGGCGAGCTCGGTGACGGTCAGCCGGCCGTCGTCCTGGAGCTCGGCAAGAATCTTCCGGTCCACATCATCCATGGGGGAGATTCTTCCACGACATACCGCTCTGGCGATCATACTTGGAAACATCTTTGGTCAAATCGGAACTAATCTTCTCTGTGTATCGCGGCATCGCAATTCAAACGCGCTCACGCGCTCAATAGCTCACGCGCTCAATAGCTCACGCGCTCAATAGGAGAAGTGTTTCCGTGGCCATCAGCACCATCACCGCCTTCTGGGCGGTGTCCGTCCTCCTCATCCTGGTCCCGGGCGCGGACTGGGCGTACGCCATCACGGCAGGCCTGCGCGGAGGCTCGGTGGTGCCGGCCGTGAGCGGTCTGGTGCTCGGCTATGTGGCCCTGACCGCCGTGGTCGCCGGCGGTGTGGCCGCCGTGGTGGCGAGCAGCCCCGGCGTGCTCACGGCGCTGACGATGACGGGCGCCGCGTACCTGATCTGGCTGGGCGCATCGGCCCTGGCCCGGCCCGGAACACCCGGTGAGGCGACGGACACCTCGGGGGTCTCGCAGGGCGCCACCGGTGGTGCATCCAGGGCTGCCGGGATCCTCAAGGGGGCGGGCATCAGCGGCCTGAACCCCAAGGCCCTGCTGCTCTTCCTCGCGATACTCCCGCAGTTCACCACCCCGACCGCCGACTGGCCGCTGGCCGCCCAGCTCGGCGCGCTCGGCATGGTGCACACGCTCAGCTGCGCGGTGGTCTACCTCGGCGTGGGCGTGCTGGCCCGCACCGTGCTGAGCACCCGCCCGGCCGCCGCCCGCGCCGTCACCCGCGCCTCGGGCGCCGCCATGATCCTGATCGGCGCACTCTTGATGGCCGAACGCCTCGCTGCGTAGCTCCTGGTGGGCGTGGCCGGAGGCGTCTGACCCCCGGCCGGCGGGCCGCCCCGGCCCCCGTCGCCGCCACAGCGAAGGGGCGTAACGTAATAAATGGTGCGCAAAGGCCATGCCGTTCTGAGGAGGGACCATGACACTGGACCCCGCGCGGCAGGAGGAATTCGCCGGCCTGATGGTCGACGTGCTCAACAAGGGGGTGCTCGCCCTCCTTGTCAGCACCGGCCACCAGGCCGGCCTCTTCGACACGATGAGTACGCTGCCGCCCTCCACCAGTGACGACATAGCCAAGGCGGCGCAGCTCGACGAACGTTACGTACGCGAGTGGCTCGGCGGCATGGTCCTCGGCGGTGTCGTCGAGTACGAGCCGGACGGCGCGACCTACCTGCTGCCGCCCGAGCACGCCGCGTCGCTCACCACGGCCGCGGGCCCCGACAACCTCGCCGGGATGACGCCCTACATCGGGCTGATGGGAGAGGTCGAACAGCAGGTGCTCAAGGCCTTCCGGGAGGGCGGCGGAGTCCCGTACTCGGCCTACCCCCGCTTCCAGGCACTCCAGGCACAGGAGACGGCCCGCGTGTACGACGCGGCCCTTGTCGACACGATCATCCCGCTCGTCCCCGGCCTCGCCGAGCAGCTGCGCGACGGCATCGACGCGCTGGACGTGGGCACCGGCCAGGGCCACGCCCCGCTCGTCCTGGCCAAGGCGTTCCCGCGCAGCCTCTTCCACGGCCTCGACCAGTCCGAGGAAGGCATCGCGGCCGCCCGCGAGGAGGCCGAACGCCTCGCCCTCGACAACGTCCACTACACGGTCGGCGACGCGACACAGATCACGGGACGCTACGACCTGGTGACCGCCTTCGACGTCATCCACGACCTGGCCCGGCCACAGGAGACCCTGAACGCCGTCGCCGCCGCACTGCGCGACAGCGGCACGTTCCTGATGTGCGACATCGCCGCGTCCAGCAAGCTCGAGGAGAACCTCGACCACCCCTTCGGGCCCGCCCTCTTCGGCTTCTCGGTCTTCTACTGCATGACCACGTCGCTGAGCACGGGCGGCGCGGGCCTCGGCACCATGTGGGGCGAGCAGACCGCACGCCGGATGCTCGCGGAGGCCGGCTTCACCGACGTACAGATCCAGTCGATCGAGGGCGACCCGCTGAACGCCTACTACGTGGCGCGGACCGTCGCCTGACGCCAGACCGCCCCTGTCCGACCCGAATCCTCGGGCCGACAGGGGCGGTCTGCCGGAGGGTCAGACGAACACGACCGAACGGAGCTTGAGGCGCTCGCTCGCGCCGCCGGTGTGGGGGCGCAGCGTGAACTGGTCGCCCGTGCAGTCGGCGTTGGTGAAGACGATCGCGTAGCCGTCGGTGCGGTTCTTGGGCGAATGGGCGGGCGGCTGGGTGTACTCCACGGCTGCCTCGGGCAGCGTGATGCACTCCCCGCTCGCGGGGTCGTGGAGGGTGGCCTGCCCCTCCTCGCCCGTGCTGTTGATGAACGTGTACCTGAAGTCGCCCTCGGCCCCGTGCGCGGCGCCGGGGACGGTCAGAAGCAGCAGGGCGGCACCGGCCGCGGCGGCCAGTGTGTGACGCAGGCGCATCTATGCATTCCTTTACCGGAAGAGCGATGGGACGCATCCCGCATTCCCGCACTGACCAGCGGTGATACCTGTGATTGCGGTGACCGGCGGAGAAAACGATTCGCTGTCACCCGATTGGCCCCTCGCTGTGATGCAATTCCCGGTGAGCGGAGTCCCGTTGGAGGGAACCCCGGTGAAGGAAGAAGGGACGGCAGGCATGCCGAACAGCGCTCTCCTGGTGATGGACATCCAACGGGACATCGTCGCCATCGCCGACGACGGCTCCGGATATCTGACCCGCCTGCGCCGGGCGATCGACGGTGCCCGCGCGGCCGACATACCCGTGATCTACGTGGTCATCGCGTTACGGCCGGGCACTCCCGACGTCAGCCCACACAACCGCGCGGTCAGCGCGGCCGTGCGGGACGGTCTGTTCACCGAGGGCGACCACGGCACCGGGATCCACGACGACGTCGCGCCGCAACAGGGCGACATCGTGGTCACCAAGCGGCGGGGCAGCGCGTTCTCGGGCAGTGACCTCGACCTGGTGCTCAGGACACGGGGCATCGACAGTCTCGTCCTCACCGGCATCGCCACCAGCGCCGTGGTCCTGTACACCCTGTGCCAGGCCAACGACATGGACTTCGGCCTCACGGTCCTGCACGACGCCTGCCTCGACACCGACCCCGAGGCGCACGATTTCCTCACCGAGAAGCTGTTCCCGCTGTGGGCGGACGTCGTCGCCGTGGACGACTGGGTGAAGGCCGTCGAGGCGCGTTAGCCGCGCACCAGGGCGAGTTGATGCACCGAACCGTCGGCGAGTCCACGTCAGTCCTTGAGTGAGCGCCCGGTTCCGCTCAGCGCCAGATCACCGACCTCGCCCGCGAACCTGCGCCCGGAGGGGCTGAGTGAGGCGTCAGTCCTGGTGGACGATGTTCCTGCCGGGCCCGCCGGAGAGGGTGTCCCGGCCGGGCCCGCCGTACAGCTCGTCGTCGCCGCTGTTCCCGTAGATCGTGTCGTCACCGCTGTTGCCGTACAGGACGTCGTTGCCCGTGCCGCCGTACAGGACGTCGTTGCCGGTCCCGCCGCGGATCGTGTCGTTGCCGTCGCCGCCGGACAGGTTCTGCCGCTCCGCGCCGCCCTGGATCACGTCGTTCCCCGCGCCGCCGTCGACAGCGCTGTCCTCGCCGTCTGAGTAGATCGTGTCGTTGTCGTTGCCGCCCTGGGCGATGCTGCCGTCGGTGGCGTGGAGCGTGTCGTCGCCGTCACCGCCGCCCACCACCCCGGCCACGCCCACCGAGAGGTTGTCGTCGCCCGCCCGGCCCCTGACGGAGTTGCCGTCGACGCCGCCGGTGTGGATCGCGGTGTCCTTGCCGTCGCCCAGGTCGGCCGAGGCGAAGTAGTACGTCTGGTCGGTGGTGTTGTCGTACGCGACGGTGTCGTCGCCGTCGCCGAGGGCGAGCTTCAGCGTGGCGTACGGGTCCTGGCTCTCCAGGGTGGCGACCGTGCAGGAGACCTTGGTGTCGTCCGCGCCGTCGGGGTGGGAACAGCCGTCGCCCGCGCTGACCGGGACCTCATCGTCGATCACGTAGGTGATCTCTTCGGAGCCGCCGGACTTGGACGCGGTGACGGTCACCTTGTTGGTCTGGCCGGAGGCGGCCGTGTAGAGGATCGCGTGATCGCTCGCGCTGAACGCGGCGGTGGCCGACGGCGTATCGGCATCTGCGGTGCCCGCCAGGAGGAACGGAGCGGCCAGCCCCGTACCGAGAGCCAGCGTCACCGCCGACGCGGTACGTAAAATCCGGCGGCTGACGTAGTGAGAGGGCATTGCATAACCTCCGTGAGGCGTATGTGGTCCTTGCAACTACGTGTGACTGCCGGGATTTGTGGTTGGTTGTGTCGGGCGCGTGGCGGGATACGTCAGTGGATTCTGGCGCGGAGGGCCGGGATGCCTGCTGACCAGCGATGTTCGACCGCTCATTCGCCGCGCGACCATTGCTCTTAAGGCGCACTTCAGCGGAAATTCATGATGGCGGGGTGGGGGATTCCGGCCGAGCTGCAACTTCCCTGACAGGCATGGCCGTATCGGATTCTTCAGGCCACCGTCTTGTCGTTCTGCCGGTGCACCATCTCGCCGATCCAGGTGGGTGCGTACGGAGACGTGCAGCCCGGGGAAGTCGGGTAGTCCTTGAGCACCTGCAGGCGCTCACCGATGTCGATGGCACGGGCGCGGTGCTCGGCGTGCTCGATCCCGATCTGGGCCAGGCAGTGGTTCATCGCCCACTGCAGGCGATTCGGGGCGTCCTTCATCTCCGCCTCGATGACGTCGAGCAGCCCGGCCAGGTCGAGGCCCTCGGGCTTCTTCGCCACGCGTTCGGTGGTCAGCGCCCAGCCGGCGCTCGCGACCACGGGATCCGGATCGGCGGACCAGGCCCGGCGCAGCTCTTCGGCGTGCGGGTTCTTCTTCACCACGTAGTTCACGAGCCAGTCGTGCACCTTGGGAGTGCGCGCCTCGCGCATCATGGCGTCCAGCGCGTCACCGTCGAACGCCTTCGGGCGGCAGATCAGCAGCGCGAGCAGCCGCGCCGCGGTGTCGTCCGTCTCCCAGAGCCGGCACGCGAGTTCCTGCTGCGTCTTCAGCCGCTTCGCGAGTGCGCGCAGCTTGCCGAGGTTCACACCGTGATCGTCACCGTGCTTCTCGTTCACCGCGCGGGCCTTCGGGTCCTCGAGCCCGGCCAGCTCGGCCATCACCTCGGCCACCATCGCCTCGGACACTTCAGCCTCCTGCTTTGTTGCGTTTGCTGCGTGCGCGATTCAGCCCATGAGGCGGCGGTGCCCCAAGGCCGGGGCACCGCCGCATCACCGTCAGGTCAGACCGCCGTGCGCGCCACGGGGATCCACAGCTCCGCGTCCGCCTGTGCCGCGTCCTGCGACAGGCGGGTCCGCAGGATCTCGGGGCCCGGCCGGCTCTCGTACGGGTTGGACGGGAACCACTGCGTGAACACGTCGCGCCACAGGTACTGGAGCGACTCCGGGAACGGGCCCGAGTTCTCGAAGACCGCCCAGCTACCCGCCGGGACGGTGAGCGCGTCCAGGTCCTCCGGCGCGGCGGTCGCGGTCACCACCGCGTGGTAGTAGTCGAGTTCGGTTCCCTCCGCCCGGCTCGGGTCGAGGTTGTCACTGACCCCGACGATCCCCTCCGGCTGCTGGTCGGACAGCGCGCTGATGCGCTGCATCGTCTCCGCGTCGATGCCCCGGATGAAGTCGGCGATCGCCGGATTCATCCCCACGTGGACGAGGGGGACCCGGACCTTCTTGCCGACCACCTGGAACTCGTCCTTCTCCACGACCCGGTATCGCATGCTGCTGCTCCCTTCGACAATGAGACGGAAGGACATCCGAGGCTGAGCGTGCAGAGTGGCACCGTCCCGCCGGGCCTCGCCCGGCCCCACACCGTGTACGGCGCGGAACGCACGCGCGAACGCTTCCCCCGAGCCATAGCCGTGGCGCACGGCGATGTCCAGCAGCGTCCGCTCCCCGGCGAGCACCTCGGCGCCCGCGATGGTCAGCCGCCTGCGTCGGATGTACTCCGACAGCGAGATCCCCGCCAGCGCGGAGAACATCCGGCGGAAGTGGTACTCCGACGTCATCGCGATCCGCGCCAGATCGGTCACCTCGATCCGCTGATCGAGATGCGACTCGATGTGATCCAGGGCCTCGTTCAGCCGCTCAAGCACTTCGGGCTCCTTCCCTTTACGTCCCTCACGTTAGGAAGGCCGCACCCTGCCGGACCCGACATCCTGTGCCCGGTCCGATCGGGTGGGACAGGGCGCCGACGATCCCCCTGAGCAGCAGATATACAGCACGCATCGCACGGCTCACGTGCGCAGGCGCCGGGCGATCCCGGCGTATCCCTTCTGCTCGGCGTGGTCGAGCGCGGTCACGCCGTCCTTGTCCTCGATGGACGCGTCGGCTCCGGCGTCCAGGAGGAGCCTCACCGTCTCCTGATGGTCGCGCCCGCCGTCGCCGAGGATGACGGCCTCAAGGAGCGCGGTCCAGCCGAGGTTGTTGACGTGGTCGACGTCCACATCGATGTCCGGGTTGGTGGTGACCTCCCGGATGTAGGCGACGTGGCCGTGCTCGCCGGCCGGGATGAGGGAGGTGCCGCCGTACCGGTTGAGGATCGTGTAGTCGGGGTCGGCCGCGGCCAGAGTGCGCGCCATGGCCGCGCTGCCGGTCACGCCGGTCACCAGCCACGGAGTGTCGTGCTGCTGGTCCAGGGCGTCCGGGTCGGCCCCGGCCTCGACGAGCAGCCGGGCGGCCTCGACGTGATCGCCGGTGGCGGCCAGGAGGAGCGGCGTACGGCGGCTGCTGTCGCGGGTCTCCAGATCGGCACCCCGCTTGATGGCGCCGCGCACCGCGTCGGCGTCACCGGATCGCGCGGCGTCGAGCAGGGCCCGGCCGGCGGCCGTCTTCTTCGGCTTCGCGCTGGGGGAGGGCGAGTCGGACCGGGTGGCCGACGGCTTGCGCTCGGCGGCGGCGTCGCTGTCGGACGCGGGGCTTCCGCAGGCGGTCGCGAGCAGGCCCAGGCCGAGGAGGGGGACGAGCAGGAGGGGCGCGTGACGTGCGAAGGCCATGGTTCCTCTTTCGGTGGGGGTGGTTGTCCTCGCCGCCTTCCTCGGCTGGTGGATCGGCATGGGCGGCGGGCCGCCATGCGCGGGCGGGGGCGTGCGATGGGCCCGCACTCCATGCTCGGGCGGTCCGGGGGCCTGAGCTGTCGCTGAACCGGATGGAGCTGCGGGGGCGTTGAGCCGACTCCTGTGTCGGCCGTTCGGTTGATGCGGGGGAGTGCATGTCTGTGGTGGTGCGTGGTCACGTTGGGCGTGGTGTGGGTACGTCGTGCGGTCGCGGCCGATGTCGGGGCGTCGGCAGGTCGGGTTGCCCGACGGCCGCGGCGGGGGACAGCGGCGTCGAGGATGCGACGGTGCTGATCCTGGAGTGGCTCGGGGAGCAGGGTGTGGGGGCGATGATCCGAGTCGATGCGGAGCGCCTGCGGGACGGCCGGCCGGCGTGGACGTTCGCCGCCGGTGGTGGACCGTTGTCCGCCGGGCTGCGGGCCGACGGGGCCTCGGTTGCCGAGTGCATGGACAGGGCGCTGCTTCGGCTGCGTGAGGCCGGGCCGGCTGTTCCCTTCTGAGGTTGCGCGGGGCGGCCGTTGTGTGTGGGTGATGCCTGGCAGTCGCCAGGGCCTCGCTAGGGTTCGGTCGTATGACCGATCGCGTACTGGAGCTCTTGCGCGGCCGCCCCGACCTGGCCGAACTGGCCGCGTTTCCCTTCAACTTCGACGTGAGCAGGGCGTACCACGTCGAGGACGTGCACCTGGCGTCAGGTGCGTCGCTGGAGGCGATCGCCGGCGACGACACTGGCGGTACGTACTTCCTGTGCGCGGATCAGGCGGTGCTCCACGCGTCCTCAGAGGGGGACGCCGTACTGATCGCCGACAGTGTCGGGGAGGCGCTCGAGATGCTCGTCCGGTTGCCCGAGTGGTGCGAAGGGCTCACCGCCGAGCTGGACGAGGAGGGGCTGCGGGCCCAGGTGCGTGCGGGAGACGATGAAGCCCGCGAGGAGTTCGCCCCCGAACTGGACGCGCAGCGGGCCGCGTTGGTCAGTGGCCTTGGGCTGCCGGACCGGCCGCTGGTCGAGCTCTTCGCCTTGACGGAGTCGGCCGCCGGGCGCACCGAACCGGACCATGTCCTGCTCAACTCCCGTGACCTGTGCGCGTACCGGCTGCACGAGTCCTACCGGCAGTGCCTGCGCGACGTAGTCCTCGGCCCGGGGCGGGCGATCCTGGAGCGGATGCGCTCCGGCGACCTCGGCGCGCGGGAGGAGGCGGCCGCGGATCCGGTGCTCCGGGCGGGGGCGCTGCGGGCGGCGCAGTTCGACCGCCGGGACGGCGACCTGCCGTTTCTGCGTTTCCTGCTGGAGCGCGAGAATGCCGAGCGGACCGAGTCGTTCGAGGAGCAGCGGCTTACCGCGGTGTTGGTGGCGTCGTACGGGCAGGACCAGGATGTTCCGCTGCTGCGGTCGGCCTCTTGGGGGCAGGTCACCGACAGTGCCGGTGCCGTGGAGTGGGCCCGCGCCGAGGAAGCGAAGCGGCACGAGCGGGATGCGGCGGCGGAGAGCGAGTTCACCTGGATCGAGCTGGCCCACCGGCAGGGGCGCACCGAGCACGCCCGGGTCGCGCTCATCCGCCTCCTGGACGACACGGGTCCGCACGCGGACCGGCTCCGGGAACTGAGCCGCGCGCTGGAGCGCATAGGCGACCACGCACAGGCGGCCCGCGCCCAGTTCAACCTCCTCTCGCTCCAGGACACCGCATGGGACCGGGCCTCGGAGGCGTACATCCTGGCCCGCCTGGAGCGCGGCAAGGGCGACCTCGCGGCAGCGGGGCGAGCCCTGGAGCGGGCGCGCGCGGCGGTCGGTGTCGACGGCACGGCTCCGGACAGCACGGTGGCGGAGTGGCACCGCCGAGGGCTCGGCCGGCTCATCACGGAGCAGCATCTGGAGCTGACCCTGGCCGCGGTCGAGGCGGGCGACACGGAACTCGCACGGACGACGATGACCCACGGCAAGGTCCTGCTCAACACAATCGCCAAGCAGTTGGCGAAGGCACTGAGCGGCCTCTCGACACGGGCGAAGTGGGCGGTGGCGGGGCTGCGCAGCCCCGGCGCCTGACGCGGAGGGATCTCCAGCGGGGAGGGGCGGGGCGGCGGCTTCCGGGCATGCGGGCTTGGGTGGGTTGACGCTTCTGGGCCTGGCTGCGATCGCCTTCGGTGTGGTCTCGGGGTGGGGGTGTCGGTCCGTCGAGGTCGGTTTGTGGCGAGGAGGGGGCGTGATTGCTTCGGTGTGCGGGCTTGGGTGGGTTGACGCCTCCGGGCCTGGCCGCGATCACCTCCGGCATGGTCTCGGGCCGGGGCCGTCGGTCCGCCGAGGTCGGTCTGTGGCGGCGAGAGGGCGCGTCCGCTTCGGCATGCAGCCTCGGGTGGGCTGACGCTTCCGGGTCTGGCTGCGATCACCTTCGGCATGACCTCGGGCCTGGGTTGTCGGTCCGTCGACATCCGTCTGCGCCGATCCCAGGGCGCGCCCGCATGCAGGCAAGCGCGGGCCGACTCCTCCGGCCAAGTCCCGGCCACCTCGGCGCGAGCCCAGCTCAGGCTCGCGTCACGCCCCCGGCACCGGCCCACGCCAGCCCCAGCTGAACCGCCCGCCGCATGTCCGGATGTGACAGGGAATCGTCATTGCGGCCATTGGTGGTGGCGGTGAGGATGGGGTCATGCCCACTCCGCACCGTGTCGTCATCGCGGTCTTCCCCGATGTCGATCTCCTCGACGTCACCGGCCCCGCCGAGGTCTTCGCGCTGGCCAACCGGGAGACCGCGGGCCGCGCCGGTTACCAGGTCCGCCTCGCCGGGCCCGTCGGCGGTGAGGTGCGGACTTCCGCGGGTGTGCGGATCGTGGCCGATCTCGCCTTCGGCGAGGTCGGCGGCCAGGTGGACACCCTGCTGGTGCCCGGCGCGGTCGACATGACCGAGGACGGCCCGGTCGCCCGCATCGACACCGACGTCGTGGACTGGGTCAAGGAGACCGCCCCGCATGCCCGGCGCGTCGCGTCGGTGTGCGTGGGCGCGCACGTCCTGGCCGCGGCCGGACTCCTCGACGGGAAGACGGCAACCACCCACTGGTCGACCGCCGCCCAGCTGGCCGCCGACCATCCTGCCGTCACGGTCGACCCGGACCCCATCTTCGTACGTACGGACCGGGGCCGGCTGTGGACCGGGGCCGGGATCAGTGCTTGCCTGGACCTCGCGCTTGCCCTGGTGGCCGAGGACCTAGGCGAGGACAGCGCGCTCGCGGTGGCCCGGCAGCTGGTGATGTACCTCAAGCGGCAGGGCGGCCAGAGCCAGTTCTCCGTACCGCTCAGCCGCCCCGCCGCCTCCCGGCGTGACATCGACGAACTGCGCCTGTGGATCGCCGATCACCTCGACGCGGATCTGTCCGCGGAGGCCTTGGCGGCCCGGATGTGCCTGAGCGAGCGGCACTTCGCCCGCGTCTTCAAACAGGAGACGGGCACAAGTACGGCCGGCTATGTCGAGGCCGCCCGAGTGGAGGCGGCCCGCCGCCTGCTCGAGACCACCGACTGCCCGCTCGACCAGGTCGCCACCGCCGCCGGGCTCGGCTCGGCGGAAACCCTGCACCGGGCGTTCAAGCGGCAGCTCGCGACCACCCCGGGGGCCTACCGCCGCCGCTTCCGCACCCAGACCACCTGACCCTCTTCACCCAGCCACAAACAGCCACACCCATCCACACCAGCCACACCCAGCCACACCCATCCACATCCATCCATCTCTTCGCCGGCAGGCGAGCCCCCTGCGGCTTCGCCATGCCCTTTTCCCCTTGGAAAGGTTCCCCATGAGCACGAATCAGCCTTCGACGACCCTGCGTGACGTGATCGGCCTGGACAACCAGCCGCCCCGGCTGAGCGAATCCGTCCTGATCCTGATCGACTTCCAGAACACCTACCGCAGCGGCGTCATGGCCCTGGACGGCGCCGAGCAGGCCGTCGCGGCGGGCGCCCGCCTGCTGGAGCGTGCGCGCACCGCGGGCACCCCGGTCGTCCACGTCATCAACGACGGCGGCGAGGGCACCCCGTACGACATCCGCGCCCACATCGGGGCGATCAGCGACGAGGTAGCCCCCGTGGACGGCGAGGCCGTCGTGGTCAAGCAGTTCCCCAACTCCTTCCACCTCACGGAACTGGAGAAGACGCTCACCGAGCTCGGCGCCGCGCCGGGCAGCGGCAAGGACCTGGTCCTCGGCGGCTTCATGACGCACATGTGCGTCAACTACACGGCCCAGGGCGCCTTCAACCTCGGCTACCGGCCCACCGTCGTCGCCGAGACCACCGCCACGCGCGCCCTCGCCACACCCGACGGCGGCGTCCTGCCGGCCGCCGGCCTCCAGTCCGCCGCGCTGACCGCGATCACCGACCTGTTCGGCACGGTCGTCCCCAACGTCGAGGCCCTCCCGGCCTGAAGGGCCTGAGGGTCACGGCTTGCGGGCGAGACCGCCGTGCTCACCAATGGGCTCCAGAGCAGGAGCGGTGCCGTCCGGCCGCCAGAGCGGGACCGAGACGACCCCGGGGTCCAGGAGCTCCAAGCCGTCGAAGAACGCCGTGATCTCGTCGACGGGACGCAGGAAGTAGGGGACGGCGCCGGTTTCGTTGTAGGCATCCTGGGCCTGCTCGTAATCGGCGTCCGTGCCCCGTGAACCGTCGTTGATGGAGAGGTGACTGCCGGACGGCAGCCCCTCCATCAGGCGGGCGACGATGGATCGCGCCTGGTCGTAATCGGCGACGTGGCCAAGGATGTTGCTGAGGATCAGGCCCGTGGGGCGCGTGAGATCCAGCGTCTCCGCGGCCGCCGCCAGGATGCGGTCGGGGTCGGACAGATCGGCGTCGACGTAGGCGGTCGCCCCCTCCGGGGTGGAGGTGAGCAGCGCGCGGGCATGTGCGAGCACCATCGGGTCGTGGTCGACGTAGACGATCCGGGTCTCGGGAGCGAGCCGCTGGGCGACCTCATGAGTGTTGTCCCCGGTCGGCAGTCCCGTGCCGATGTCGAGGAACTGCCGGATGCCCGCGTCGTCGACCAGGTACGTGATGTTCCGGCGCAGGAAGGCGCGGCTGCTGCGGGCGATGGTGACGATGCCGGGGAAGACGGCGCTGTACGCGTCGCCTGCCGCCTCGTCGACGGCGTAGTTGTCCTTGCCGCCCAGCCAGTAGTTCCAGATCCGCGCCGAGTGCGGCACAGAGGTGTCGATCTGCTGCTGTGCCGCAGACCCGGGCGTCGTCGCGGGGTCGGTCATGGGTTCCGTCCGTCTTTCCACCGAGGCGTGAAGTGTTCCACCGCACAACCTACGTCCCAACGATCAGTGCGCGTACGCCAGTTCATGCAGCCGGCTTCGAAGCGGTGGCGAGCGCCGTGGCGGCGGCGTCGAGGATGCCGCCGAACGTGTGGGTGATGATCGGCCTCGCGAGGCGCCGCGTGAGCAGCGGGCCGAGCAACGGGACGCTGACCTCGGCACGGGTGGTCCAGCGCACCAGGGTGCCGCCGTCGACCTGCGCGAACGTCATACGGCCGATCTCGTGCCGGGCCGGCGGCAGGCTGCGCTCGACGACGTACTCGGTGGCGTACGGCGGTTCGTAGCGGGTGATGCGTTCCCGGAACCAGCCGATCAGCCAGAGGTGACTGCGCACCGCGCCGACGCCGTAGGGCGCGCCCTCGCCGCGCCGCGTCAGGCGGCAGCGCACCACCAGGGGTGAACGCGTGTAGTTGGTGGTCGTGGTGAGCCAGGCGAACACCTCCTCGACCGGGGCGGCGATGACGCGTTCGACCGTCATGGTTTCCATGGTCAGAGACCTCCTCTGTCGAGTTCGCGCACCGCGTCGGCGCGGCGCAGCTTGTCCGGGTTGCGCATGCCGTAGAGGCCGGTGATCCGTCCGTCGTGGATCTCGAACGCGACCAGCCAGTCGAGTGCGTCGCCGGTCAGGAACCGGGCCGCGGGCATGCCGTTGTAGGTGGCGGGCTCGACACTGGTCGTCGAGCCGGTGGTGCGGAGCACGCCGAGGACGAACCGGGCGACCTCGTCGCGGCCGGTGATCGGCCGGCGGGCGGCGACCACCTTCCCTCCGCCGTCGGAGATCTGCACGACATCGGGCGCCAGCAGATCCATCAGATCCTGGATCCGGCCGGTCGACGCCGCGAGCAGGAACCGCTGGACGATCTGCCGGGTGGCGTCGGAGTCGGGCTCGAAGCGGCGGCGCCGTGCGTGGACGTGCCGGCGTGCACGGTGGGCGATCTGACGGACGGTCACCTCGGCCTTGCCGATCGACGCTGCGATCTCGCCGTGGGTGTAGCCGAACACGTCGTGCAGCACGAACACCGCGCGCTCGGTCGGGTTGAGCGTCTCCAGGACGAGCAGCATGGCCATCGACACCGACTCGGCCAGGATCGCGTCCTCGCTCACCTCGGGTACGGTGCGGATCGGCTCGGGCAGCCATGGGCCGACGTACTCCTCGCGCCGCGCCCTGACCGCGCGCATGTGGTTGAGGCCCTGCCGGGTCACCAGGCGGACCAGGTAGGCGCGCGGGTGCTCGACCGTCGCCGGATCGACCGCGCTCCACCGCAGGTAGCTCTCCTGCAGCACGTCCTCGGCGTCGGCGGCGCTGCCCAGCATCTCGTACGCGATGGTGAACAGCAGCGGACGGTGCTCGGTGAAGGCGTCCTCAGCCATGGCCCGCCCCCGCGGCGAGCACCCCTCGGTACCTCGGCATCACACCCGGCTCCTCTCGTCGGACTCGTCGGACGCCCATCGAGACACTCCGGACCGGCGAACCGTGACAGTCCGCCGCGGTGATTCACTTCACATCCGGTCGGGGTGGCCGATCAGCGCTGCTGCGGGAGGCCCAACATCCGTACCAGCTGGGCGAGTTCCTCCTGGAAGAGCTTGTCCGGGCTTGCGGTCTGGGTACGCAGGTGGCCGTAGACCTCCAGCGACACCAGGCCGTGCAGATGCCCCCAGATGCGGAGCGCGAGGGCGACGGCAGCCGGCGGCAGCTCCGGGAAGGCCGGGCGTACCTTGTCGAGCAGCCCCGCGTCGAAGTCCGACCAGGCGAACTCGCTGCCCTCGTAGAGGCGTTCGGCGTGCGGCCAGGCGGCGGCCGCCAGGGCGGTGAGCCCGGTGCAGACGCGGCGCGCGGCGTCCGGGGCGGCGCCGCCTTCGGGGGAGTGGTAGCCGGGAACGGGATCGCCGTAGATGAGCCGGAAGCCCTGTGGATTGGCCAGGGCCCAGTTCCGGAAGGTGCGGGACCATGCCTGGATCCGCGCGGCCGGGCTCTCGTCGGAGGTGGCCTCCCAGGAGCTGTCCACGGCGTCCGCGAGGGCCGTGTACACGTCATTGATGAGCGTGGTGATCAGGTCGTCCCGGGTGGCGAAGTACCCGTAGATGGCGTTCGCCGTCATGCCCATTTCGCGGGCGATGGCTCGCAAAGTGATGGCGTCGGGACCGCCCGATGCCATCAATGTCAAGGCCACGCCCTTGATTTCGGCGGTCGTCTCGGCCCGTAGCCGCTCGCGCCTGCCCTTGCTGCCTGTATCTGCCACGCGGCCAATCTACAGCGTCAATTTAATGCGCACCATGCGAAAACTTCACGGCGTATAGTTTTCGCACGGCGTCACCATCAGGGGGCGTCGTACATCGGCATGCACAGGGGAGAGCCATGCACATCGGAGTCATCGGAGCCACGGGAACCATCGGCAGCAGGGTCGTCACCGAAGCGCTGGGCCGGGGGCATCACGTCAAGGCGTTCAGCCGCGACGCCTCGTCGGCCGCGGGCAAGGAGCAGCGGGAGAACATCACTTGGTCGAGCGTCGACGTCCTGGACCCCGCGGCCGTCGCCGCCGCCCTGCCCGGTCTCGACGTCCTGATCAGCGGATTCCAGCCCGGCAACGCCGCGCACGACATGACCGACACCGTGCGGCGTTCGATCGCCGACCCCACCGTCTACGCCACCGCGGCGCGCGCCCTGCTCAAGGCGCTGGAGCGGCATCCCCGCACCCGGCTGATCGTGATCGGCGGCGCGGGCAGCCTGGAGGTGGAACCGGGAGTGGTGCGAGCCGACTCCGACGACCTGCTGCACGCGACCCTGGACCAGGTCGGCCTGCCCCGCGCCTACGCGGCGGCCGTGCGCGGCCATCGGGACGCCCTGAACGTCCTGCGCGTGTCGAACCGCCTGTGGACCTACTTCAGCCCCGCCGAGGACATCGCCCCAGGCGAACGCACGGGCCGCTTCCGCACCGGCGGTGACCAGCCCGTTGTGGATGCGGACGGCCGCAGCCGCATCTCGGCCGAGGACGCCGCCGTCGCCCTGATCGACGAGGCGGAACTGCCCCGCTTCGTGCAGCGCCGCTTCACCATCGGGTACTGAAGTCGCCGGGTCGCTTCATGGGCGAGCGATGAGTTCGGGCGGCGGATCGGGTCTGCCCTGGTATGACGCGCATCATCGCTGACATCTCGGTCTCCCTCGACGGCTTCGTCACCGGGCCCGACCCCGGCCCGGAAAGCGGACTGGGCACCGGCGGCGAGGCCCTGCACACCTGGGCGTTCTCCGACGACCCCGAAGACCGCCGGATCCTGCACGAGGCGACGGCCCGCTCGGGCGCCGTCATCCTCGGCCGCCACCTCTTCGACGTGGTCGACGGGCCGCACGGCTGGGACGACAAGGTCGGCTACGGCGCGGCCGAGGTGGGCAAGCCCGCCTTCGTCGTCGTGACGAGCTCGCCGCCGGAGTCGGTGCGGCTGACCGGCCTCGACTGGACGTTCGTCACCACCGGTCTGCCCGACGCCGTCACCGCCGCGCGCGAGCACGCCGAGGCGGCGTCGGCGGCCGGCGGCAAGGAGCTCGACGTCGTCCTCATGGGCGGCGGCGCCACGATCCGCTCGGCGCTCGACGCCGGCCTGATCGACGTGCTGTCGCTGCACCTCGCGCCCGTCGTGCTGGGCGCGGGGACACCACTGTTCACCGGCGGAGCGCCGCGCACGCTGGTGCAGCGGAGCGTGACCGCCACATCGACCGCGACGCATCTGATCTACGACGTCCTCTGACGACGCGAGCGCACCGTCGGGCCGGTTCAGGCCTTCTTCGTCTCAAGGACGGTCACCTTCGCCAAGGAACGGTGCCGGTGATGCGCCTCGGCGATCCCCGCAAGCGCGGGACGATCCAGCGCGCGATAGGCCAGCACGAGCAGTTCGTTCGCGAGCGCCTCACGGGCCGGGTCGCCGCCCGACGCCCAGTGCAGGTCGCGGCCGAGGAGGAGCGCCTCCGTCGGATCGCCCGCCGAGCAACGGCTGCGGGCCTCCTCCAGGTTCGCCCGCAGCGCCTCGGCGTCGTCGAAGAGGGCGTACATGTACGTCGCGAACTTGTACTCGTCGGCGCCGTGGTGGGCAGGGCGGTCCAGGACGGATTCCCCCGCGGCGAGTGCGCCCGCGCCGTCCAGCGTCGTGACCCGGTCGGGGTCCTCGGGCTGGATCGTCCAGTCGTACGCCTTGGAGTAGACGAGGCCGACCTCGGGGCGGTCGCCGGTCTCGAAGCCGGTCAGGGCATCGCGCAGCAGGGCCAGGCGGGAGCGCCGTTCGGTCACCTCCTCGTCCTGTACGTCGTCGTCGAGTTCGCGCCAGAAGAGTTCGAGAATCGCGCGCACCGCCTCCAGCGGAGTGGCCGCATGCGTGTTGATGCCACCGCCGTCGTTGTTGTAGTACGACGCGACGCCACTGCAGGTGCGGCCGTCGTCGAACCACAGGCCGTGGTGGAGGCCGTCGGAGCCGCCGTGCAGGAAGGTCAGGAACTCGGGAGGGTCGCGGTAGTAGCGACCGTGCACGCGTACGTCGATGCCGTCGCGCGGCCGCAGACCGGGGTCGGCGAACAGGTCCATGATGCCGACGGGGCTCACGTCCAGCTCCCCGAGCGCCTGCTCCTCCACGGGGCCGAGCGAGCCGAGGAACGCCCAGAACCGGAAGACCGACTCAGGCAGTTCGAACCCCCACTCGCGCAGGAAGCGCTCTTCGACGGCGGCCCGGACCGCCGCACTCTCCGTCTGCTCCGTCATCCCAAGCCCCCAGGTTCCGAGGCGCACGCACGCCCGCTGCCACACAAGAGCCCCGAGGCTATCGAACCGTCGAAAGGGCCGACACGGAGCTCCACCTCGACCCGGCAGGATGCCGTGGTGGTCGCTCGCGCCGTGGAATCATCGTCCGTCCGGCAGGGACGGACGACTGGATGACGGTGAAGGCGGTGCTGGGCATGACGGCAGGTTGGGAGTGGGACGAGACCCTGTTCTCGGGCACGGCCGCCTACTACCGACGCGGTCGGCTTCCCTACGCCCCCGGTCTCGCGGACGAACTCGCCGAGGTTCTGCACCTGGACGGACGCGGACGCCTCATCGATGTGGGCTGCGGGCCCGGAACCATCGCCCTGACACTGGCGCACCTGTTCGCCGAGGTCGTCGGCGTCGACCCGGACCGCGGGATGATCGCCGAGGCGGGGCGCGCGGCCACCGAGCGCGGAGTGGCCGGGAAGACGCGGTGGGTGCGGGCCCGCGCCGAGGAACTCCCCGCGGGGCTCGGTACGTTCACCGTCGCGACCTTCGCGCAGTCCTTCCACTGGATGGACCGCGACCTGGTGGCGACGACGATCAGGGACATGCTCCGGCCCGGCGGAGTCCTCGTACACATCTCGGACGAGAAGGCGGAGCCCCGGACCACCGAGGGCATGGCGTATCCGGCGGTGCCCTACGCGGCGATGGACGAGCTGGTCAGACGCTACTTGGGACCGGTCCGCAGGGCCGGCCGGGGCGTGCTGCCCCAGGGAACACCCGGCGGTGAGGCGCTGGTGTTCGCCCGCGCGGGATTCACCGGCCCCCGGCGTCACGTCGTGCCCGGAGGCCAGGAGTTGGTGCGCACGGTCGACGACGCGGTCGCGGGGGTGTTCTCGATGTCGTTCTCGGCACCGCACCTCTTCGGCGAGGACCGCGACGCCTTCGAGGCGGACCTGCGCCACCTGCTCCTGGGCAGCTCCCCGTCCGGCCGCTTCTCCGAGCGCCAACCGGGCACCGAGTTCTTTGTGTGGGCGAAAGGCTCCGCCGAGCCGAAGCCGCGATGCGGTGCGGCATGACCCGGCGTCAGCCGTCGCACTGCCAACTCGTAGGGTCAGAGGGGTGAATCACGACGACGCCCTCGCCGCGCCAGCAACCCCCGATCCCGACTTGCCGATGCTGACCGTCGCGCAGGCCGAACGCCTGCGCGCACTGGCCGCCCCGTACTGCGAGGACGGTCGCGGCTACTCCCTGCACAACCTGGCGCAGCAGTGCCGCCATGCACCACAGGACCGCTGGCCGGCCCTGGTGGACGAGCACTTCGCCGCCTTGCGGGAGGGGAGCCGGGGTGGCGAGAGCGCCGCGGAGTTGCTGCGCGGTGTGCACGCGCGGCTGCTGCCCGCGGATTCGATCGGCCCTGAGCTCGCCGGTGCCATGCGTTACGCACGCGTGGTGGCCGAAGGGCTTGTCTTCGCGTACGCCCTCGACATGCCGACCAGCGTGCGGATCCTGACCGACGCCGACGTGGAGCGTGCCGGTCTGGAGGAACTGGGCCAGGCGGCGTACGCGAACCTGATGCGCGTGCCCGTCGAGCACGACGAAGTCTCGGTCCAGGGAAGGGCGTTGCTGCACTCCGTGTACGGCGACTCCCCATTCATCGCGAGCAAGGCGCTGTTCCTGTCCGAAGCGGCCCGGCAGATCACCGGCGAGGCACTGCCCGACGCCGGGGCCCTCGTCGTCATGCCGAACCGCAATCTCCTTGCCTACCACCCGATCACCGACGGCTCCGTCGTCGATGCCGTCAACGGCCTTGCCTCGTACGCCCTCGGGGCTCACGAGGACGGACCGGGCGCCCTGTCCCCGCGGGTCTACTGGTGGCACAAGGGCGCCCTGACGTCGCTCACGGTCATCGACCCCGAAACCCGCACCTTCTCCTTGCAGCCCCCGCCGGAGCTGCTCAGCCTGATGAAGGGCCTGGTCCGCCTCGACGGTGCTGGACGGCTCGCCACGAGCACCACCGCCAAGGCTCCCGACACGGCCGAACTCACCCACACCACAGCCGAGTCGATAACCCGGCTCGCCCAGGAGCCTGCCGGGCTGCGCGACGCCTTCGCCTCGGCGCTCACCCTCGCCCACAGCCATTGCGCCGCCGACCCCCGAGTGGCGCACATCGACACGTGGGACGCCTGGGCCACCGCCGTACAGCTCGGCTCCGCGCTGTTCACCGGCGCGCAGGCGCAGAAATGCCGCCTTGGCGAGGACATTGAGCCGCAGCTGCCCGACCTTCCCGTCGAGCCGCCCGCGGACGCCCGCGCTTGGCTCGACGCCTTCTATCTCGCTCTCGCGTGCCGCCGGCAGGACCGGGCCGACCGGCTGTGCCAGGTGCCGCTGGAGGCGCTGCGGCAGGACGACTCGGTCGACGCATACGTCCTGCACTGGATCGACACGCTGCAGACCTACTGGTCCCAGCGCCCCATGGACGACGTCGTACAGAAACTCCTGGCGACCATGGAAACGTCCATGCCCGAGACCGTGACCCACGCGCCGATGGACTTCGTGAACCAGATCGACTACCAGCCCGTCGCTCTCTTCCACCGCTTCATCGCACGCGACCACGACGCCTTCGCCAAGACCCTCGCCGAAGCGGTCGCCCACCACGGCGCGTACTGGGGCGACTCGGCGGCGCCCCGCGCCCAAGTCGCGCTCGGCCCGCTCGCGATGGCGAGCCTGGCCTACGACTACGGATTCCCCGTCGCTCTGCAGCAGCCGCACCTGCCCACGTACCTCCTCAACCGGGAGCGCATCGAGGAGTTCCCCGGCTGAGGGCCTGGAACCGGCGCGGCGGTCCGCGCCCCGTAAGGGGCGCGGGGAACTGCGCGACCAGCCCCCACCGGCCCGCGGTTTCATCACCGCACGTCCAGCGGAGCGTTCAGGCGCCCCCGCCCGGGGCGATCAGCCCCGTCTCGTAGGCGAAGACGACGGCCTGGACACGGTCGCGCAGGTCCAGCTTCGACAGGATGCGGCCGACGTGGCTCTTGACCGTGGTCGGGCTGAGGAACAGCCGGGAGGCGAGTTCGGCATTGCTGAGGCCCGTCGCGAGCAGGCGGAGGACCTCTAGCTCGCGCGGGGTCAGGCCGGACAGATCGCGGTGCGGGGCGACGGTCTGGGGTGCCTCGTGATGGGCGAAGCGCTCGATCAGCCGACGAGTGATCGTGGGTGCGAGGAGGGCATCGCCGGTCTGCACCAGGCGCAGGGCGGCGACCAGATGTTCCGGTGACACGTCCTTGAGCAGGAAGCCGCTGGCGCCGGCCGTGAGCGCGGCGTAGACGTAGTGGTCGAGGTCGTACGTGGTGAGGATGACGACCCGCGTCCCGCCCGATCCTGCCTCGCCGATGATGCGCCTGGTGGCCTCGATGCCGTCCATCTCCGGCATCCGGATGTCCATGAGGACGACGTCGGGCCGCGTACGGCGGACCGCCGCGACAGCCTCGGCCCCGTCGGCCGCCTCGGCGGTCACGTCGATGCCGTCCGCGGCCAGGATCATCTTGAAACCGGTGCGTACGAGGGCCTGGTCGTCGGCGATGACGGCGCGCAGCGGCGGCTGGTCCGCAGGCATACCGTGCTCCGCATGCTTACCTTGCTCCGCAGGCATACCGTGCTCCGCATTCATACGGTGCTCCGCGGGATGCGCGCCGTGACCCGGTAGCCGCCGGCAGTCGTCGGCCCGGCCGTCAACTCGCCCTCGTATACCGCCAATCGCTCGCGCAGCCCCATGTGGCCACGGCCGTTGCCCTCCACCGGCGGGGAATCCTTGGCGCCGCCGGTGTCCGTGACGCCGATCTCCAGACAGTCGTCGGTGTAACCGATGGCGACGGAGGCCTGCGCGCCGCGCGCGTGTTTGATCGTGTTGGTCAGTGCCTCCTGTACGACGCGATACGCCGCGAGGTCCACACCCGGAGGCAGCGGATCCGGCGGCAGCGACACCCCGACGCTCACGGGCGTCCCGGCGGCGCGTACCCGTGCGACCAGCGCGTCGAGCTGCGCGAGCCCGGGCTGGGGCTCCAGACCGTCGGGCCTCTCGTGGTCCGGGGCGGCCAACAGGCCCATCACATGGCGCAGTTCGGCCATGGCGGCCCGACCGCCCGCCTCGACGGCAAGCAGAGCCTCCTTCGACTGTTCGGGCACCACGTCCATCACTTTGCGGGCCGCGCCGGCCTGGATCACCATCACGCTCACATTGTGGGTCACCACGTCGTGCAGTTCGGCGGCGATGCGGGCCCGCTCCTCCTCGACGGCTCGGCGCGTGGCCTCCTCCTGGGCGGACTGCAGTTCCGTGACCCGGTCCCGGCTGGACGCAAGGCGCAGTTGCAGGAAGCGGACGAGGCTGGCCAGCATCCCGGCCACCAGCAGGATGAATCCGGGGCTGGACCATCCGGGGAGCACGGGGTCCGCGTTGCGGAACGCGAAACCGGACAGCGCGGCGGCGATCACCAGGACGGCAATCGCCGCTGTCCGGTAACGGCTGTGCACGACGGCACTGTAGGCGCCGATGACACAGGCCAGGACGGTGATCCAGGAGGCGGAGCCGCCGATGGCCAGTGCCGCCCCGAGGACCACCACGAACAGGGTCAGGGGATACCGGCGCCGCCCGGCCAGCGGCAGCGTCGAAAGGATCACCAGGGCCCAGGGCACGGCGGAAGGCTCCTCCTCCACGGGCACCTCACCAGCGCCGGGCGGCGGGGGAGGAGCCGGGATCCCGGTTCCGGTGTCGGCCGTCGGGGGGTTGATGCTGACCGGCCCGTCGCCGGGATAGCGCACCGCCACGAACAGGGCGATGACGGTCAGTACGACTGCCAGCACCACATCGGCGCGCACCGCTCGACGGGACAGCGGGGCGGCCTTCGCCTCCGGGCGCAGCGCGTCGATGAGCCGCAGATGCCGGCTGAGCCGGTCTTCCGTCTCCATCCGCACATTGTGCTGCGCTCACCGCCCGGTCCGCGTCCACCTGTTCGATCAGAGCGTTGCTCCGGAGGTACTCATCCGCAGGTAGGACTCCGCGGCCGAATCCTCCGCGGGGAGGGCCTGATGTTGGTTCCTCGGCCGACGCGCCCCCGGCGCGACGGCTTCTAGGTTCGCGGGGCCGACAACGGCATGTGCCTCTCGCGACCGACCTCAAGGACGGACAACTCATATGCGTCAAGTGATCGAACTGGAGGGTGTGGCGAAGCGCTACGACAGCGTCGGCGCGCCCGCCCTCGGACCGCTCACGCTCAGCGTCGCCGAGGGGGAGGCCCTCGCCGTCACGGGCCCTTCCGGCAGCGGCAAGTCCACGCTCCTGAACCTCGTCGCAGGACTGGACAAGCCGACCGACGGCGCCGTGATGGTGGCCGGGCGGCGGATCGACCAGTTGAGCGAGCACGCCCTCGCCAGGTTCCGCCGCGAACACATCGGCATGGCCTTCCAGTTCTTCAACCTCCTCGACGACCTCACCGTCGCCGACAACATCCAGCTCCCGGCCCAGCTGACCGGGACCGGCCGGCGCAAGGCCGCGGCCCGCGCGGGTGAGCTCATGGAGATGCTGGGCATCCAGAAGCATGCCCGCGCCTACCCGGGCCGCCTGTCCGGAGGCGAACGCCAACGGGTCGCGGTAGCCCGGGCGTTGGTCAACTGGCCCGCGCTGCTGCTCGCCGACGAGCCCACCGGTGCGCTGGACTCCGCCTCGGGCCACGACGTCCGCGATCTGCTGACGGATCTGCACCGCGCAGGACAGACCATCGTGCTGGTGACGCACGACCTGACGCTGGCGCAGGCATGCGCGAGCCGCACGATCCACCTGGTCGACGGTCGCGTCGCCCTCGATTCGTCGACGCAGGCCGTCCGATGAGGCTGTTCGGTACCGGCGCGACGGGCCGTGTCGTACGTTCCGGCGTCGGCCGGCGGCGGGTGCAGACCGTGGTGATCGCCATGGCCACGATGATGGCGGTGGCCTCGGCCGTGGTCGCCGGATCGCTGATGGTCGCCGCGGCCGCGCCCTTCGACCACGCCTTCGGCAAGCAGCAAGGTGCGCACATCACCGCGCAGTTCGATCCGGCCAAGGCGAGTGCCACGCAGCTGGCAGAGAGCGGCGGGGCGGCCGGCGTCACCGCGAGCGCGGGGCCGTACCCGTCCACGGCGTTCCGCCCGGTGGATCGGGCGGGCTTCCCCCTGCCGACGCTGACCCTGGTCGGGCGGTCCGGTCCGGACGGCGACGTGGACCGCGTGGATCTGAAGTCCGGCCGGTGGGCGCAGAAGCCGGGCGAGATCGTGCTCGCCGCGTCGTTCGAGGGACCCGCCATCGAGATCGGCGCCAGGCTCAAGGCTTCGGACAGTGCGAGGGCCCCGACCCTTTCGATCGTCGGCTTCGCCGTGTCGGCAAGCAAGACCGCCGACGCCTGGGTGACCCCCGCGCAGGTCGACGCACTGGCGTCGGAGCAGAACCCAGTGACGAGCCAGATGCTCTACCGCTTCGACTCCGCGAGCACGAAGGAGCAGATCCTCGCCGACCGGAAGAGGGTGGCGGCCTCCGTGGAGTCCGGGGCGCTCCTTGGCACCCAGTCCTGGCTGGACACCAAGCGCGCCGCTGATCAGGGTGCGGCGGCGACCGTCCCGTTCGTGATGGCCTTCGGCGTGCTCGGCATCGTGATGTCGGTGATCATCGTCAGCAGTGTGATCAGTGGTGCGGTCGGCACCAGCCTGCGCAGAATCGGCATTCTCAAGGCCATCGGCTTCACTCCCCGCGAGGTCGTACACGCCTACGTGGCCCAGGCGCTGATCCCGTCCTGCGCCGGCGTCGCCCTGGGGGTCGTCCTGGGAAACCTCCTCGCAGTGCCGCTGCTGTCCGACACCGAGGAGGTGTACGGCACCGTCTCCCTCTCGGTGGCCTGGTGGGTGGACGTCACCGTGCCGGCCGCCGCCCTGGTCGTCGTGGGGCTCGCGGCGCTGATCCCCGCACTGCGGGCCGGAAGGCTGCGCACGGTCGAGGCCATCGCGGTCGGCCGGTCGCCGCGCACCGGGCGCGGCCAGTGGGCGCACCGGGCGATGGGGCGACTGCCGCTGCCGCGACCGGTGACCTACGGTCTGGCCACCCCCTTCACGCATCCGGTCCGTACCCTCGCGATGCTGCTCGCGGTGGCGTTCGGTACGGTCGCGGCGACCTTCGCGGTGGGGCTGACCTCGTCCCTGACCGCGATCGGCACCTCGCAGGACCCGGAGAACCGTGCCGCGGTCACGGTGACGACGACCAAGCCGGCCAACGTCGCTCCCCCTCCGCCGCCCCCTCATGCTCATGCGGGAGGCAGCGTGGCCGGCACGTACAAACCGAAGGTCGCCGACCCGGCGAAGGTGCGGTCCGCCATCAAGTCGCAGGCGGGCACAGGGTCGTACTACGGCACATCCCAGACCGAGGCCGCCGTGGCCGGGATCTCCGGCTCGGTTCAGGTCAGCCTCTACGAGGGCGAGGCGCGCTCCGGCAGCTACGAGATGATCTCCGGGCACTGGCTCACCGGTACGGGGCAGGTCGTGGTGCCCACCCGCTTCCTGGAGAGGACCAGCACCAAGATCGGTGACACGGTCCGGGTGACGTACGAGAAAGAAGCCGCGGACCTGCGGATCGTGGGCGAGTCCTTCGACACGTCGGGCCGCGAGCCGCAGATCCACGCGGACATGGCCGACTTCGCGTCGGCCGCGCCCAATTCCTTCCTCGTCGAGGTGAAGTCCGGCGTAGCCGCCGACGAGTACGCCCGGAAGCTCGCCGCGGTCGTACGGCCGCTGGGCGGCGACGCCATGATCAACGCCTCGTCGGGGCAGGACGGCGTCATCCTCATCATGTCCGCGATGGCGGTGCTGCTCACCCTGATGCTGGTCTCCGTGGCCGGCCTCGGTGTACTCAACTCCGTGGTCCTCGACACCCGGGAACGCGTCCACGACCTGGGCGTCTGCAAGGCGATCGGCATGTCGCCGCGCCAGACCATGAGCCTCGTGCTCGCCTCGGTTGCCGTGATCGGCATGATCGGCGGGCTGATCGGCGTGCCGGCGGGGTACGCGCTGCACGGTCTCGTCATGCCGGCGATGGGGCGTGCCGTGGGCACCGGCCTGCCGTCGGCGGTCCTCGATGTGTACGACCCTGTTCAGCTGCTCCTGCTGGGCCTTGGCGGGATCATGCTCGCGATGCTGGGCGCGTTGCTCCCGGCCGGCTGGGCGGCCAAGGCCCGTACGGCCACGGCGCTGCGCACCGAGTAGCGTCCCGCTCGCCGTGCCGGGCCCGTGGAGGTGCCGAAAGACCCGCCTCTACGATGGACCGATGTCGTCGATCAAGCAGTTCCAAATCACCTTCGACTGCGCGGAACCTGAGCGCGTCGCCCGTTTCTGGTGCGAGGTGTTGGGGTACGTAGTACCGCCGCCCCCAGAGGGGTTTGCCAGTTGGGACGATTTCGATCGCGCACTGCCGCCCGAGCGTCAGGGTTCGGCGTTCGCCTGCATCGATCCGTCAGGTGTCGGCCCGCGACTGTTCTTCCAGCGCGTTCCCGAAGGGAAGGTCGTCAAGAACCGGGTGCATATTGACGTGCGGGTCGGCACCGGGCTCGTGGGCGAAGAGCGCGTGGCCGCGCTTGAGGCCGAGTGCGCACGGCTGATCGCACTCGGCGCCTCACGCGTGCAACTACTGCTTGCCGATGGCTTCGACGAGTCGTGCCTCGTGATGCAGGACATCGAGGGCAACGAGTTCTGTCTCGACTAGAGCCTCAACGGAAGGGAACCTTCGGCATGGCCGTCATCCACCACACCGTACTCAAGCCGACCAAGCTGGAACTGCTCACCTCCTGGCTGCCTTCCCGTCCGTGGTACCGCGGTGGCGCGGCCGAACCGCAGTTGGCCAAGGCCGGCGGCTTCCGGCTGGACGACCCGCAAGGCGAGGTGGGGATCGAGTTCATCGTGGTCACCGACGCCTCCGGCCCTCACCCGACCACCTATCTGGTGCCGCTCGCTTATCGCGGTGCCCCGCTCGACGGGGCGGAGCACGCCCTCGTCGGCACCATGGAGCACGGGGTGCTGGGGCGGCGATGGGCCTATGACGGCTGCCACGACCCCGTGTCGGTCGCCCAGTTGGCGGCCCTGATCGAGGGGCGGGCACAGGCCCAGGACCAGAACATCACCGGCGTCCCCGACCGGGAGGTCATCGCCTCCTACGTCGGTGAAGGCTCCATCCCCACAGACTTCACCGCCACCGACGATCAAGAAGGCACCCGGCTGACTACGCCGCATGGCATGACCCTCCGCTTGCACCGGGTCCTGCAGCCCACCACCCCTCCGCAGGGAGCGATCGGCCACTTCACCGCCTCCTGGCAGACGCCCGGTGACACCCGTGCCCGGGGGGTGTTCGCCGTGTTGCACACCGGCACCCGGGCGTAGCCTCTGCATCTGCATCGGGCGGCACTTGCCGTCCGCGGCGAGGCGGACCTTCGTGGTCGGCCCGCCGCGGGAGCGGCCGAGGGCCTCGCCTGCGGGACCGCCTCCGCCAGGAACTCCCGCAGGCACACATCCGCGGGCAGGTGAACTGCTCTGGGCCTGGCCCCTTTTGATGCACTGGATGGCGTCGGTGGCGGGACGACCTCGGCGGTGGCGACTTTCGCCATGGACGGCCTGGCGCTTCCCGCCCAGGCGGCTACAAGTGAAAGGTGGGCACCAGTGAGCAGGGCCAGTGGCGAAGCCGTTCCCGCCTGGTGCATTCCGCTGGTCGGTGACGACGGCAGCCGCAGCGCCGCTGCTCCGGCGTGGTGCATTCCCTGACCTGCGCCGGCCTGAGCCACGCATGACGTTCCCGTCCCCGGCACCGAAACGCCGGAACGGGAACGCTGCGTCGCAGGGCGCGCGCGGCGGCTGCGTCGTGGCGTCAGGCCCCTGATCCCGGATCGGCGGCCCGCCGCTCCCGAGGGCTGATCCACAGCGCCTCGGCCAGCGCGCACAGTTCGCCGGCCACCGTCGCGAGCGCCACCCCCACGGTGACCTTCCGGCCCTCGGCGGCGATGGGCCAGGCGTAGGACACATGGCGCTCGCCCGCCCGCACCGGCCGCAGTTGCCTCCCGGTGAGCGCGGCCGTCACCGCGCCCGGCTTCGTCAGGCCGAACCTGATGCCCAGCCAGCCGCCGGGGCAGTCGAGGGTCGACCAGACCATCTCAGGTGGCAACGTCCCGTCGTCAAGCGCGAGTTCGGCGTCGGGGACCCAGGCCGCGGCGAGCAGCTCGCGCCCGGGGACGCGGGACGGAAAGACCCGTACGCCGAGTCCCACCGGCACCGGGCTGCAGCCGAAACAGTCGGGAATCGGCGGCGGCGACTCGCGGATGTGCCTGAGGTAGTCCTCGGTGGCTGCTTGCGCCTGCTCCCAGGTCGGCATCTCCGGCGGATCGAGCAGCAGTTCGGCCGGCGCGCACGCCACCAAGGCGCCGTTCTCGGCGTCGCCGAGCAGACAGCCGCCGTCCGGGGTCTGCGTGACCTGGAGCGGGGTGTCGGGACGCACCGCGCCACGGAAGTCGACGCGTACCGTCTTGGCCTCCGCGCGGGCGGCGAGCAGCCCCGCGACATAGCCGCCGAAGGCCACCCCCGGGTAGCCCGTCGCATGGGTGGGGACGCTCAGAATCCGGCTCGCTGTCATGGTCGACCACCCCACCACACCACCGCGCGACAGGCGAGGCACGGAGAGGAACAGTGATGGAGATCGCGGATCGCACCCGGCCCCACCGTGCTCACACCGTCCCGCGGCCGACCGGTGCCGTACTCGTCCGCACGATCAACTTCGGTTCGACGGACGCCGGTTCATGCTCGGCCTCGGGATTCTCGATCAGCCGCAGCAGATGGCCGAAGGCCAACGCGCCCATCTCGGCGAAGGGTTGGGCGACGGTGGTCAGGGACGGCGAGCAGTACTCGGCGAGGTCGATGTTGTCGACGCCGACCACGGAGATGTCCTGCGGGACGCGCCGGTCCAGTTCATGCAGGGCGCGGATCACGCCGAAGGCCATCTCGTCGCTGGCGGCGAACACCGCCGTCACGTCGGGGATGCGGCCCAGGATGAGGCCGTTGCGGTAGCCGGACGAGGGGGACCAGTCGCCCTCCAGGACGGGCGGGGCCGTGCGGCCCTCCGCCTCCAGGGTCTCCCGCCAGCCCTGCAGACGGCTCGCCGCGTCGAGCCACTCGCCGGGGCCCGCGACGTGCCAGACCGTCTCGTGCCCGAGGTCGAGCAGATGGCGCGTGGCCAGGCGCGCGGCCTGGACCTGGTCCACCGCGACGACCTCGGAGGCCGCCGTGCGCGACCCGTCGACGGTCACCGTGGGCAGGGAGTCCGTCAACTGCTCGATGCGGGGGCTCACATGGATGAGCGGGATGGCGAGGATGATCCCCTCGACGCGCTGGTCCGCGAGCCGGGAGAGCGCCGCCTCGACGGCGGACGTGTCCAGCGAGGCGGTGGAGGCGGTGGACACCGAGTAGCCGGCCTCGTACGCGGCGCTCTCGATGCCGAAAGTCAGCGTGAGGCGGGAGTAGAACGTGGTCTGCAGCGTGACCACGCCGATCGTCCGGCTGCGCCCGGAGGACAGGATCCGGGCGGCGCTGTTCTTGCGGTACCCGAGCCGTTCCACGGCGGCGAGCACCTTGGCCCGCGTCTCCTCCCGGACGTTGGGATGGTCGGAGAGGGCGCGCGAGACCGTCTGCGCGGAGACTCCCGCGACCCGGGCCACATCGGCCATGCCGGGCGGCCGTCCGCCGCCCTCGCCACCGTTCACCGCATCCATGCGTCCACTGTCTCCACGCGTCCTCGCTTCGTTCCGTACATCGATGCATGCGTCGTTTCGTACGTGGTTCCGTACGTCGTTCCGTGCGCCGGATGATACCGGCCTCATCGCCGCCGCACCGGCCTGAGAGCTCAAGGGGAAAGACCTATTGGCATCGATAACATTCTCTGCCATAGTTCCGGCCATCGGCGCGCTGAATGAGGCCCCATGCGGCCCATGGTGCATCGATCCCACAGCAGGCCCCGCCCTCGGTGTCCGGGTCTGATCCCTGCCCACGAACACAAGGAGGGGCCGTGCAGAGGACCCGTATGCGCACGGCGGGCATCGCCGCAGCCGCCACTCTCACGCTGGTGCTCGGCGGATGCTCGTCGTCCGGTTCGGATTCCGCCGGCGGAGGCGGTGACGGGACCGGGACGCTGAAGTTCTGGGGCTGGTCGCCCGGGTACGCCGACGCCGTCAAGGCGTTCAACAAGGCGCACCCCGACATCAAGGTCGAGTACCAGGAAGTGCAGCCCGGCGCCAAGGGCGGCTACCAGAAGATGCTCAACGCGGTGCAGGCCGGCAACGCGCCCTGCCTGGCCCAGGTCGGCTACGAGACCCTGCCGAGCTTCGCCGCGCAGGGCGCCCTCGGCGACGTATCGAAGTACGCGAACGGCGACAAGGACGACTTCCAGCAGGCGGCCTGGCGCTCGGTCTCCCTGGGGGACGCCGTGTACGGGGCGCCCGTCGACACCGGCCCGATGGCCCTCTTCTACAACAAGAAGGTCTACGACGAGCTGGACCTGAAGCCCCCGAAGACCTGGTCCGAGTACAAGACCCAGGCCAAGAAGATCCACGCCTCCGACCCCGAGCGCTACATCTCCTCGCCCTATCTGAACTACGACTACGCGGGCCTGTCCTGGCAGGCGGGCGCCAGCTGGTTCGGCATCGACGGCGACGCGTGGCAGGTGGGCCTTGCCTCGAAGGCCAATGAGAAGGTCGCCGGCTACTGGCAGGGCCTGGCCGACGACGGCTTGATCAGCAAGGCCCCCATGTACGACCAGTCCTGGTACACCGGAATTGGCAGCGGTAACATCGCCTCCGTCGTCGGCGCCGTCTGGCAGGCCGGCGTCATCAAGGGCGGCGCCAAGGACGGCTCCGGCGACTGGGCCGTCGCGCCGATGCCGCAGTGGCAGGCGGGCGACACCGCGGTCGGCAACGCGGGCGGCTCGGCGACCGCGGTCCTCAAGGGCTGCGAGTCCACCAAGGCCGCGTGGACCTTCGCCCACTGGCTGAGCACCGACCGCAAGGCGTACGGCGGCCTCGTCGACAAGGCATCCCTCTACCCGGCCGCGCCCGCCCTCCTCGACCTGCCCCAGCTCAAGGCCAAGGACCCGTACTTCGGCGGCCAGAAGATCTACGACGTCTTCGCGGCGGCGGCACCCAAGGTCAACTCCGACTGGACCTGGGGCCCGGTCATGACCAAGACCTCCGCGGACCTGGACGACGCGCTGGGCAAGGCCTGGGCCGGCAAGGGCACCTTCAAGGACGCCCTGCGCACCACCCAGGACAAGACGGTCCGCGAACTGAAGAACCAGGGCCTGAAGGTGACCGAGTAGGGCGGACGCCCCGTCGCTCCCGATGCACTCGTTGCTCCCGATCCACCCGGGGCGGCCGGCCGCTGGGACCGGCCGCCCCCGCCAGGCGTCGAACCGGAAGAGAGCTCGTGACCACAACACTCAGCGCGGCCGACCCCGCCGCACCGCCGCGGCAGGAAGCCCGGCCGCCCAGGCGCCGCCGCCGGGAGACGGCACTCACCAAACGCACCCTGCTGCTGTTCGGCGGTCCGTTCGTGGCCCTGTTCGCGGCGATGTACATCGCGCCCATCGTCTACGCGACCGTGAGCAGCCTGTACGTCGTCAAGCGCTCGGGCCTCGGACTGACCGCGCCGACAAAGGAGTTCGACCCGCTGCACAACTTCGCGCAGGCCTTCGGCGACCACGACTTCCTCGCCGCCCTTGGCCGGGTGGGCCTGTTCGCCGTCGTCCAGGTCCCCCTGATGCTGGGCCTCGCACTCGGCCTCGCGCTGCTCATCGACGCCAAGTCGGCGCGCGGAAAGGGCTTCTTCCGTCTCGCGTCGTTCCTGCCCTATGCGATCCCGGGCGTCAGCGCGGCCCTGGTCTGGTCGTTCATGTACTCCTCCGGGTCCAGCCCGATCAACAATCTCCTCGAGCCGCTCGGCATCCAGATCCCGTTCTTCTCCGGCGGCTCGGTCCTGTGGTCGGTGGCGAACATCGTCACGTGGAGCTGGACCGGCTACAACATGATCATTATCTACAGCGCGCTGCAGCTGATCCCCGGTGAGGTCCTGGAGGCCGCGAAGATGGACGGCGCGTCCGCCCTGCGGATCGCCTGGAACATCAAGATCCCGGCCGTACGCGGCTCACTGGTGCTCACCGCGGTCTTCTCGATCATCGGCTCCGCACAGCTCTACAACGAACCGACGGTGCTCCAGCCCATCTCCGGCGGCTCCGTCTCCTCGACGTTCACACCGATCATGTCCGCGCAGTCGGCGGTGGCGGCCGGCAACTACCACTACGCCGCCGCCCAGTCGGTGATCCTCGCCGTCGCCGTCGGCGTGCTGTCCTTCGTCTTCTTCAAGCTGACCAACCGGGGTGACAAGGCATGAGCACCACCGTGACGCGACCCGCCGCCCCGTCCAAGGCGCGCCGCACCGCAAAGGCCGCGGCGCGTCGGGAGACCACGGCGGCAAGCAGTGGCGTCGTCCTGACCCTGCTGCTGATCTCCACCGCGTACTTCCTCTTCCCGCTGTGGTGGCTCCTGGTCTCGGTGACCAAGCCGTTCGGCCGCCAATTCAGCGGCAGCGGACTCTGGTTCGACGGCTTCGGCCTCTTCGACAACCTCAGCCGGCTGACCGCGCAGAGCGACGGCATCTTCTGGCGCTGGATGCTCAACAGCGTCCTGTACTGCGGGATCGGTGCGCTCGGCGCCACCCTGATGTCGGCGATGGCCGGCTACCTCCTTGCCAAGTACGAATTCCGGGGCAAGGGCGCGCTGTTCGGGGCGGTCCTTGCGGCCGTACTGGTCCCGAAGATCCTCTTCACGCTGCCGCTGTACCTGATGTTCTCCGAGGTCGGCCTGATCAACAATCCGCTCGCCGTGCTGCTGCCCAGCATCGTCAGCCCGTTCGGTGTCTATCTGGCACGGGTCTTCGCCGCGCAGGCGGTGCCGGGCGAGGTGATCGAGGCCGGACGTCTCGACGGCGCGGGGGAGTTCCGCATCTTCCGGACGATCGCGTTGCCGATGATGCTGCCGGCGCTGGTGACGATCTTCCTGTTCCAGTTCGTGGAGATCTGGAACAACTACCTGCTTCCCGCGATGGTGTTGGGGGACGACCGCCTGCAGCCGGTCACCGTGGGTCTTGTGGGGTGGAACGCGGCTCATGGAGTGGCGGTTCCGGCGTCACTGGTCGTCGTGGGCTCGCTGGTGTCGGTGGTCCCGCTGATCGTGGCGTTCCTGGCGCTGCAGCGGTTCTGGCGTGCGGGGATGACGGCGGGCGCGGTCAAGTGACGTGGCCGGCGGTCCGCTTCCGGGCGATAGCGTGCTCCGATGACATGGCGAGAACCAACGCATCGGAGAGTGGACGGGCAGACGATCGACGGGGCCTGGTGCCACGTCTGGCGGCGCAGGCCGTGGGATGACAGGCACGTCCTCGACGACCTGATCGTCTTCGCGGACGGCGCCGTCAAGTGCGAGGAGTGGACCGATCTGCCCGGCCTGGAGAAGCTCCTGGAATCGGGCGACATCGCGGTCACGGAGCCGGGAGCGCCAGCGGCTCCCGCCCCGCCGTCGAAGTGGCGTGCCCGCTACGGCGAACCACTGACCCCGCAGGGGTTCCTGCTCGAAGTCGCCGACAAGGTCGAAGAGTTGAGCGGGCGGCCGACGGCCGCGCAGCGCTGCCAGGAGGCGATCCGGCACTTCCAGCAGGATCCGAGCGAACCCAACCGCACCGTGCTGCGAGAGGCCTACCTCGCGGTTCCACCGCACCTGCGGGTCTTCGTCCTCGGCGACATGGACCACCAGGACCGCCCGCTGCGGATTCTGCTGACCGAGCTGGGGGAGGCCGTCGACGGGGACGGCCCGGTGGCGACGGCGGACATGCACCAGCAGGCCCTGGACTACTTCAACCGGTTGGAACAGGCGGTCGCACAGGCGCAGGAGCAGCGCGCGGAGCGATACGCCGACGATCCGGCCGAGGCCGGCCAGGCCGCCTTCACCTCGCTGGAAACCGTCTGTCCACGGGGCTGGCCGGAGGCGCTCGGCCCGTTCGTTCTCCGCAACGAGTACCCGGTGCCGGTGGAGTTCGCCGGGGAAACCTACCCCTGCGTGATCCACGGCTATTGGGCGCTGTCGGCGGCCGACCCTCGCGACCACGACCGGATACGGGATGCGCCGAGCGTTCGGGACGCGCGCGAGATGGGCGGCCGGGTGGAGCGGAGAGCGGATTGGCCCGATGTGCGGCTGGCGGTCATGGAGGGCCTCCTGGAGGTGAAGTTCACTCAGAACCCCGAGCTCGCCCAGATCCTGCTGGCCACCGGGGACAGCGTGATCAGCTACACCGGCCTGTCGGACTCCCCTTTCTGGAGGGATGCCGGCGACGGCCGCGGGCGCAACTGGGTGGGCCGCCTGCTGGAGTTGACCCGCGCCCGGCTCGTCGCGCGACGGGTGTTCCCGTAGTGACGGCTGGCTGCGGGCGGAAAGTTGGTGCTCAGCCACCAGTCCGGGAGCGTTCGGCGACCCCCTCGGTGAGGGTTTCGGCGAGGTCCTCGAAGTTCCATTTCCCTTTCCGGTAGGCGTGGTTGCTGACCCAGTAGACGAGGACGCCGTCGCGGAGGGAGCGTGTCAGGATGGCCAGCGACCAGCCGTTGCCGCCGTCGTGCCAGGCCAGTGGCTCCTCAGGGGTGGTGCGGATGATCCATCCGTAGGCGGCGGAGTCGGCGCTGCCCGGGATGGGGACGCGTGGCGTGAACAACTGGCGGCGGGCGTGGGCGGGCAGGACATTGCTGTGCTGCCGGCTGTCGTACTCGACGGCGATCCGGTGCCGTGGCCAGCGGGGCAGGACGTATCCGGTGTGTTTCATCCCGGCCGGTGCGAACAGGTGCCGGGCCAGGAAGGGCTCGTAACCCTGACCGGAGGTCTTCTCAATGATCGCGGCGAGCAGGCTGTAGCCGGTGTTGGAGTAGTGGAACTCCTTGCCGGGGGCCGAGCCGAGCTTCGAGGCCAGGGCGCGACGGACCAACTGGTCGCGGGAGACGGGCGCGTAGTCGTCGCCGAGGCTTTCGGGCAGGCCCGAGGTGTGGGTGAGGAGGTGCTCGACGGTGATGCTCTTCTTGTCCCCGGGCACGGGCCCGAGGTGCCGGCTGATGGGGTCGTCGACGTCGAGCCGGCCCATCGTCTGCAGCTTCAGGACCGCGGCCGCGGTGAACTGTTTCGTGACGGACATGACGTCGTAGACGGTGCGGCAGCCGGCGGGGATGCCGGCGGCGCGGTCGGCGGCGCGGTCGGCGGACCCGAAGCCGGCGCAGTGGACGAGCCGGTCGCCGCGCGCCGCGATCACGGTGCCGCTCGCACCTTGGGGCAAGGTGCGGCGCAGAAAGCCCGCGATCGATTCCGAGCCGAACGATTTCCTACCGATCGTTTTCCTGTCGTACGCGGCCGGGGAGCGGCTGGTGTGTTCTGCGGTGCACCCGCCGAGCAGCGAAAGCGCCAGCAGGGCGGCGAGCAAAATGGCGCCGCCGCGGCGGCGGTGACCGGGATGAGTACGTCCCATGTGACCTCCAACGTCGGTGATGCGCACCGAGGTTGACCGCCGCCGTCGCCGTTCCTCAAGCTGTCAGGGTGTTCGAGCTTGTGCGAGCCCGCGTACGTCCAGCTCATCCAGGGGGACCGGAATGGCAACCAGCGAACCGTCCACGCCGCCCACGCCACCCACGCCGCCCAACACGGATGCGGCCGCGTTCATGGCGGAGTTGCGACGTCTGAAGGCCTGGTCGGGCCTGAGCTACCGGCAGCTGGAGCGGCGTGCGGCACAGGCCGGTCATGTGCGGATGCGCGCAGGACCATCGCGTGCGGGCCTGCGACGCTCCCGCCCATGCGCGCTGAAGCGCCGCGAAAGCCGCGACAGCCGCGAGGGCGGCGGTCGCGGCGCTCGGTCTCGGCGTGGGCGGGCGCCGCGGCGCTGCTGCTCGCAGTGGTGGGCGGGGTGATGGCGGACGGCGCGTTCACCGACACCCAGGAGGTCAGCCGAACAGAGACGGTCAGGGGTGGCTGAGGATCCCCAGGAGCCGGGTGACTTCCGTGGCGACGGCGTCGCGCGCGGGGCCGAGGTACTTGCGGGGGTCGGCGAGGTCCGGCGCCGCGGCGAGGCGGGCGCGCACCGTACTGGTGAACAGCCTGTTCAGGTGGGTGGATATGTTCACCTTCGTCATGCCGGCCGCGATGGCCTTGCCCAGGTCGGTGTCGCTGACGCCGGATGAGCCGTGCAGGACGAGCGGGACGGCGAGGGCGGTGTGCAGCCGCTGGATGAGGTTGAAGTCGAGCGCGGCGTCGCGGGTGTGCATGGCGTGCGAGCTGCCGACGGCGACGGCGAGGGCGTCGACGGCGGTGGCGTCGGTGAACGCACGGGCCTCGTCGGGGTCGGTGCGGACGCCCGGGGCATGAGCGCCGTCCTTGCCGCCGATCTCGCCGAGCTCCGCCTCGACCCAGATGTCGGCGAGGTGGCAGTACTCCGTGATGGAGCGGGTGGCGGCGACGTTCTCCTCGTAGGGGAGCTTGGAGGCGTCGAACATCACGGAGGTGAAGCCGAGTTCGACGGCTTCACGGACCAGGTCGGCCGATTCGGCATGGTCGAGGTGGACGGCCACCGGGACGTGCGCGGCGCGGGCGATCGCAAGGGTCGCCAGGGCGAGCGGGGTCAGGGCGCCGTGGTAGCGGGCGGTGTTCTCGCTGATCTGGAGGATGACGGGCCGTTGCGCGGCTTCCGCCCCGGTGACGATGGCTTCGGCATGCTCGATCTGGACGACGTTGAAGGCACCGACGCCCGAGCGCTGTTGGCGGGCGGCGTGGGTGATGGTGCCGGTGGGGGAGAGGGGCATGGGGCTTCTCCAGAGGAATGACGGCTGAACGGGTGCGGGGCGTCAGGGACTTGGCCGGGAAGGGAGGGTGAGATGTCGGGCGGGGCGCGTGCACACGGCCCGACGCCTCACCACGAACGCGGGCCGCCACCGCCCGGTCGGTTCAGGACTGGCCGTCGTCGAGGATCACCGAGCGGGTCAGGTTGCGGGGGCGGTCCGGGTCGTATCCGCGGTCCTGCGCGATGAGGACCGCCAGACGCTGTACGAGGATCAGGTCGGCCAGCGGATCGAGGCCGCCCGCACCTTCGGAACCGGCGACAAAGGCACCGCCGACCTTTGCGACGTCGTCGGCCAGGCCCTGCGGAGCCGTTCCGAACAGCCACGCCACCCGGTTCGGCCCGGTGATGCTGATCGGTCCGTGGCGGTACTCCATCGCCGGATACGCCTCGGTCCAGGCGCCCGCCGCCTCACGCATCTTGAGCCCGGCCTCCAGTGCGAGTCCGTAGGACCAGCCGGTGCCGAGGAAGGTGAACTGCTCGGCGCCACGCATGTCTTCGCCGATCGGGGCGTCGACGGCGCGCTGCGCGTCCTCGATCGCGCCGGCCATCGGACGCACCCCGTCCGGCAGGGCGCCCTCCGCCTCCAGATGCGCGCGGAGCAGGGCGAGGACCGAGGTGGCGAAGCGCGTCTGGACCACCGACTCCTCGTCGGCGAAGTCCAGGACGGCGACGCTGTCGGCCAGGTCCATGACGGCGGTGGCGGGATCGGCGGTGATCGCCGAGGTCGGCACGGTGCCCTTGAGACGGGCCAGCAGGTCCAGGACCTCCGTCGTGGTGCCGGACCGCGTGATGGCGAGGACCCGGTCGTAGGCACGCCCGGTCGGGAACTCGGACGCGGCGAAGGCGTCCGTCTCGCCGTGCCCGCCGGTCTCCCGCAGCTGCGCGTACGCGAGGGCCATGAACCACGAGGTGCCACAGCCCACGACGGCTATGCGCTCACCGCGCCGGGGCAGGGCCGCGGAGAGCGATCCGGCGGAAGCGGCGGCCTGGCGCCAGGCGTCGGGCTGGGAAGCGATCTCCACGGAGGTGCGGCAGGTGTGCGGGGCGGCCATGGCGGGTGCTCCTTGGTGAGGGGACAGACGGGCGGCGACAAGACGTCTCCTGCGCCGAGCACGCTGTCGTATCGACATGCATGATGTCAATAGTTGCTCGTTAAGGCGCCAAAGAATGCAGAATCGAGCATAGTGAGTGTGTGCACTGTTCATGGTGGGGTTCCGTGCCGGCCCTCTGCCGGGGCCGGTCACTACGATCAGTGACTGAGCCGGTGGATCAGACAGAGCGGGCAGGAGTCCGAGAACAATGTCCAAACGCGACCGCTGGAGCGCGCTGCTTGAACTGCTGGCCGCCGAGGGCCGGTTGGACGTCGAGGAGGCCGCGGGCGCCCTCGACGTCTCCAGCGCCACCATCCGCAGAGACCTCGACGAACTGGCCGAGCAGCAGATGCTGGTCCGCACGCGCGGCGGCGCGGTCGCCCACGGCGTCTCCTACGAACTGCCGCTGCGCTACAAGACGTCCCGGCGCGCACCCGAGAAACAGCGCATCGCCGCGGCGGCCGCCGACCTCATCGGCGACGGCGAGGTGGTGGGCCTCAACGGCGGTACGACCACGACCGAGGTCGCCCGGGTGCTCGCGCTGCGGGTCGGCGGCAGCCGGCGGGACGGCGCCGACGCGGGAGCCCCCGCCGCCTCCGCACCCGCGCTGACGGTCGTCACCAACGCCCTGAACATCGCCGCTGAACTCGCCGTCCGCCCCCAGATCAAGATCGTGTCCACCGGCGGCGTCGCCCGCCCGCAGTCCTACGAACTCGTCGGGCCGCTGACCGGCGGCGTACTGAAAGAGGTCGTGCTCGACGCCGCCGTTCTCGGCGTCGACGGCATCGACCCGCAGCTCGGCGCCATGGCGCACCACGAGGACGAGGCAGGCGTCAGCAGACTCTTCACCGAGCGGGCCAACCGCGTGATCGTGGTGAGCGACTCGTCCAAACTGGGCAAGCGCGCCTTCGCGAGGATCTGCGACCTCGACCGGGTGGACACCCTGGTCACCGACGTCAACATCTCCCCGGAGACCTCCGCACGCCTCACGGAGGCCGGCGTGAAGGTGATCGCGGTGTGACGCCGGGTCCTGGCAGCGGCGGGGAGCCGTCCCGCTGCCGGCTCGCCGCAGGTCCGGGCCGGGGCGAGGATGTTCGCGAGACGTCGCGATCCACGGAAGGCAGCGTCCATGGAGCAGGTCCCTCGCGAGCGCGATGCGCGCACCCGGCTGGATCTCCAGGCCGTCGGTGCGCTGCTGTCGGCCCAGCGGCAGCGGATCGGCGTCTACGCCCATGCCCACAGGCCGCACCCCCACGACGCGGAGCGGCCGCTCGAACGGCGCCCCGATGTGATCCCTGACGCCGTCGTGGAGCTTCTGGAGGCCATGCCGATGGCCGCGATGCTGGTGACGCCCGTGCTCGACGAGCGGGGCGAGGTCGAGGACATCCTGTACCTGGCCCAGAACAAGCACGCCCGCGCCTACTCGACCACCCACGTGCCGCTGGACGCCGTGCCGCGGTGGACCGGACCGGTCCGTCTGTTCGAGCGCTTTCCCCTCCTGAAGCACACGCGCCTTCCCCGGATGCTCGCCGCCGCCCACCGCGAGTGCACACCGCAGGGGCCCGAGGCGGTGGAGTGGTTCATCCCCAGGCCGTCCGATCCGCCGGCCCGGCTGAGCAACGAGGTGCACGTCGCCCCGTGCGGCGAGCATCTCCTCGTGAGCTGGGAGCCAGGACACCGACTCCGCATGGCGATGGGCGCCCAGAAACTGGTGAAGACCTGCTGGGCCGAATGGAACCTGGCCGACGACACGGTCGAACCCTCCGTGGGCTTCGGCTACGTACTCGGCCTGGACGAGACCGCGCCCGCTCCCGACCTCCTCGGGATGGCCGCGCTCGTCGCCCCCGAGAGCCTGCCCGAGCTGTACCGCACCCTGTACGAAGTGCTGCTGCGCGAGCACCGGTCCGAGTGCGAGCTGTGGATGCCGGGCCCGGGCCCGTACAAGCGCGTCATCCGCATGGTCGCCGAACCGGTGCGCCCTGAAGGAGGGGGACCGGTGTGGGCGGTGCGGGCCGTCCTCGTCGACGTCACCGACGACCGCCGCCGCCGCGGTCAGGCCCGTGCGGCCGACGAGGAAGCGCGCCGCCAGCGCGGGCGCGCCGAAGCCCTGGCCGAAGTCTCCCACGCGCTCCGGGACGCGGTACTGCCCCGCTTCGCCGGCGAACTCGTGTCCTACGGCCTCGATGCCGTCGCCGTGTACCGGCCGGACGCCACCGGATCAGGCGTCGGCGGCGACTGGTACAAGGCGCGAGGGCTCCCGGGCGGACGTATCCTCATCGCCCTCGGCGACGCCCGCGGGCACGGCCTCGACGCGGTCACCCTCATGGCGAAGCTCCGCTACGCCCTGGGCGGCCTCGCCTACACCGAGGCGCCGGTGGAGCAGCTCACCCGATGGCTGAACGAGGTCGCATGCGACGACGGCGCCGAGTCGACCGCGACCGCCGTCATCGCCCGCTACCACCCCGAGCGTTCGCTGCTGCGCTGGACCTGCGCGGGACATCCGCGCCCGGTCCTCCTGCGGGACGGCCGCGCCACACAGCTGCCCGCTCCGGAGGGCGGCCCCGGAGTCACCCTCGGCGTCATGCCGGGCATCGGCTACACGGCAGTCGAGACCTTTCTCGACGACACGGACATCGTCCTCCTCTACTCGGACGGGCTGACCGAGCGGCGGGACACCGACCCCGACGAGGACACGACCCGCCTGCTGAACGAGGCGGAGAACTGCCTGGGCGGGGCGAGACCCCCGCGCGGCCACGACGGGCTGCAGGAGTACGCGGAGCGCCTCCTGGACCGGCTCGACGGACCCCACCGCGCCGACGACGCCACCTTGCTCGCACTCCGACGCGTCCCCGTACGGAAGGAGCCGACGGGCTCCCCGTGACGCGTCGAAGGCGGGCGCACCGGCACACGCTCGTATCAGACCGTGGTGTCAGACCGTGGTGGTCAGGGCGGGCTCGTCCGGACCGGTGGCGAGGGGCTGGTGCCCGCTCTTGTCCTTGCGCGGGAGGAGGAACGGGGTCGCCAGGAGCAGTACGCCGGCGATGCCGATCGCGATGCGGGCGTCGGTGACGGCGGCCAGGACGCCCCACAGGGCGGTCAGTACGGCGATCGCGCCGGTGCCGGTCACGTTCCAGGCCACCAGGACCCGCCCGACCCGCTCGGCGGGCACCCGCTGGAGCCGCTCGGTCGCGAACAGCGGGTTGAACACGCCCATGCAGGTGATCAGGACCAGTTCCACGGCGATGACCAGGACCACGCCGGCGGTCCCGGGCATGACGAAGAAGAGACCGACGGGCCACAGGGCCCGCAGCGCTCCGGAGGTGATCAGGACGCGACGGCGCCCGTAGCGGGCCTCCAGGCGCGGGGCGAGCTGAGCGCCGGCGAATCCGCCGACGCAGGGCAGGCCGAACGCGAGCCCGTACTGCCACGCCATCCAGCCGAGGTCCTGCAGCAGCAGGACGGCCATCAGCGGTTCGGTGGCCATGATCAGTGCGTTGACGGCCACGGTGTTCCAGAACAGCGGGCGCAGCTGCCGGTCGTCGTGGATGAACCTCCACCCCTTGACCAGGTCCGAAGCCCGGACCTTCGCGGCCCCGGCCCGCTCGGACGTGGTCTCCTGCTGCCGGATCGCGCCGATCCCGACCGCGGACAGCAGGAAGCCGACGGCGTTGGCGATCACGGTGACCGCGGGGCCGAGCAGGCTGATCGCCGCCCCGCCCAGGGTCGGGCCGACCGCCGTGGCGGTCCAAGTGGTCGACTCGAAGCGGCCGTTGGCCACCAGCAAATGGTCCGGGCGCACGAGCTGCTTGAGGTAGGCGCCACTGGCGGAGGTGAAAGCGATGTTCGCCGCCGCACTGATCACGGAGACGACAAGCAGCTGGGTGTAGGTCAGCCGGTCGGCGAAGCAGGCGGCCGGGATCGTCAGGAGGGCGGCGAACCGCACCAGGTCGGTGACGATCATGACTGGCTTCTTGCGGTGTGCCTCGACCCACGGGCCGAACGGCAGCGCGAGGAGCGCGCCGACCGCCAGACCTGCCGCCGCAAGCGCCGAGACGGCCGCAGGGCCGACGTGCAGCACCTGGATCGCGATCAGGGGGAACGCACCGAACCCCAACCACGTACCGACCGTCGAGGCGGCGAACGCCGACCACAGCCATCCGAACGATCGCCCGAGCTTCTGCCGTGCCATGAAGAACCCTCCGTCACAACCCACCATTGACGGCGAGGATTCGACCAGGCGGACCGGCCTGCGATCCAACAACCACACCTTCGGCGAGCCACAACCGCAGGTTGTGCTCACCTAGGGTCTGCGGCGTGGACATCGAAGCCGTGCGCACCTTCGTCACCGTCGCGGAGACCGGACAGTTCCAGGAGGCTGCCGTGGAGCTGCGCATCACTCAGCAGGCCGTCTCCAAGCGCGTGGCGAGCCTGGAACGCGCGCTCGGGGTGACCCTGTTCGTCCGCACCGCACGCGGCGCGCGCCTCACCCTGGACGGCCAGGCGTTCCTGCCGCACGCCCGCGAGGTGCTGCGGGCCGTGGAGAGGGCGGCCGCTTCCGTACGTCCTGGTGAGCGGGCGCTGCGTGTGGACGTACTCCACCGGCGCATCGCCCCGGCCCTTGCCCTGCGCGGCTTCTACCAGTCCCACCCGGGCACGGACCTGGACGTGGTCACGCTCTCGGACGCGAACGCGACCACAGCGATCGAGGCCGTACTGGCAGGCGAGATCGACGCGACCTTCCGTGCCGTACCCGCGGGCGACCTGCCCGAGGGAGTCAGCGCCGAGCGTGTCCTGGACGACCCGCTGCAACTGCTCGTCGGACCGGGCCACCCGCTCACGGCGGCCAAGTCCTTGACCCCGGCGGACCTGGCAGGGCACCGGATCTGGATCCCGGGCATCAAGCAGGGCACCGAGTGGGCGGCGTACTACGACGAGCTCACCGAAACCTTCGACCTGCGCATCGACGCGGTAGGCCCCGACTTCGGCACCGAAGCACTGATGGACTCCATCGCCGACTCCACCGCACTGGCCACCCTCATCGGAACCCGGGACAGATACGTGTGGCCGGCGGCCCACGACCTGCGACGGATCCCGGTCGAAGGACCGACGCCGGTCTACCCCCACTCGTTCCTGCACCGAACGGCCAACCCGCACCCGATCCTCGCGGCCCTGCGCAGGCATCTCATCGAGGCACGACCGACGCCACCGGCCGACGCGTGGACGCCGAGTTGGGCCGGGACTTAGGATCCGGGCGTGGCAGACATTTCGGATGAATTGATCAGGCTGGAACGCTGGGCCGAGGAAGAGCGCGCGAAGCTCGCGGGCCTTGAGGGCGAGGAGTACGCGGTGCAGCAGCGCCGGTGGCGTGAGGCATCGGCGATGGCGCAGACAGCCGTCACGCACCACGCAAGGGCGACAGGGCAGGACAGCTCCGAGGTCGGGCATGCGGTGCGGCAGGCCGTCCGGCACGCGGAGGAGGACCCTGCGGAGTAGCTGCCGAGCTGCTGGCGTCGAAAGGTGGGAGGGCGGCCGACCGGTGCGTCAGTCCGCCCCGGTGGGCCCCGAGCGCTAGACCGACCTCGGCGTGGATCTCGCCGGCCGCGTACCCATGGTCGGCGGCGAGGGCCATGGCCTTGCGATGGAGCTCGGCGGCGCGGGGAAAGTCGACGGTCTTCAGCGGCTCCCAGGACGCCTTCGTCACGCACCGGGAGGAGCTGGCGAGCCTGGGCAACGCCGTGCACCTCGGCACGGACCCGGCCCTTGCCCCGGTGTACGACACCGCGCTGTTCGGCCTCGCCTGGGGCGCGTTGGCAGGCTTCTACCACTCCGTCGCTCTGGCGGGCGCGGCGGGCGTCGACCCCACCGTCTTCGCAGCGGTGGCGAAGGGCCACATGCCGTTCGTGACCTCCCTGATGGGGGAGCACCGAGGTGCCGGACCTGTTCCAGTCTCTGCTGAAGCGCGCGGCGGCCGACGGCCACGGGACGAGCGGCATCGCGAGTGTCGTGGAAGCGATCTCCAACTAGCCGGCAGCCGCCTGGCATGCTGATCCGAGGTGCCAGGCCCGACGCGCGGGCAAGGCCACGGAGCGGGGGGATCGCGTTGATCGTCTGGGTGAACGGTGCGTTCGGCAGCGGAAAGAGCACACTGGTGGAGGAGTTGCGCCCGCGCTGGCCCGAAGCCTTGGTCTATGACCCGGAGATGGTCGGCTTCGTACTGCGGGAGATCGTGGAGGTGCCGACCGGCGACTTCCAGGATCTCCGGTTGTGGCGGCGGCAGGTTGCCGACCTGGCGGTGGGACTGGTCGAGGAGTACCGGCGTCCGGTCCTTGTTCCCATGACCTTGGTCAACCCCGACTACGTAGGTGAGATCTTCAGCGCGTTGAAGGACGCGGGCATCGACGTGCACCACTTCTTCCTCAAGGTGTCCCGGGACGTCTTGGAGAGGCGGATCGACGGCCGGACCTTCTTTCCTGACGATCCCGAGCGGGAGGAGCGGGTCCGGCGTTGGGCCAAGGACAGGATCGAGGCGTGCATGGCCGCGGCCGACACCCTGCCCGGCGACACGGTCTTCCTGGACGGCGGGTTGCCCCCTCGGGAGCTGGCCGAACAGGTGCTGGCGCGGGTCCACCTCAGCCCAAGCGCATAGGCAGTTCGGCCAGGCCGCGCAGCAACGTGCTGGTCCGCCAGGTGAGTTGGGCCGGATCGGTGGCGAAGGCCAGCGCGGGGCGGTCGGCCAGGAGCCGGCGCACGGCGATCGTGGCCTCCGCGCGTGCCAGCGGGGCACCGAGGCAGTGGTGCAGGCCGTGACCGAACCCGAGGTGGCCCTGCGCGCGGCGGGTGAGGTCGAAGCGGTCGGGGTCGGGGAAGTGAAGGGGATCGCGGGAGGCCGCGGCGAGCGAGATCAGGACCGAGTCACCGGCGGCCATGCGGGTGCCCGCCAGATCCAGCGGCTCGGCCACGAAGCGGAACGCGGTGGCGTGGACGGGGGAGTTGTGGCGCAGCGACTCCTCGACGGCCCCGCCCACCAGACTGGGATCGGAGCGGAGCAAGGCGAGTTGGTCCGGGTGGCTGAGCAGGCTGTGGAGTGTTCCGGAGATCAGATTGACCGTCGTCTCATGACCGGCGACGAGGATGAGGAAGACCATGCCGAGCAGCTCTTCCTGGCTGAGGGATGACCGGTCTTCTTCCGTGACGTCGTCGTCGTCGGTGGTGGTCGGTCGAGCGGCGGCCGCGGCCAGATCGCTGAGCAGGGTGTCGTCGGGGGCGGCGCTCTTCCGGTCGATCAGCTCGGTGAGGAAACCCGTGAGCGCGGTGGCCGCCGAGGCAGCGGCTTCGCTCGAGGTGGGCATGACCAGCTCGTTCGACCAGGTGTGGAAGGCGGTTCGCGCCGTGGCGGGGACGCCGAGGAGGTCGCAGATCACCGCGACGGGCAGCGGCAGCGCGTACCGGCTCACCAGGTCCGCGGTCCCGTGCCGGGGCAGTGCGGCGAGCAGTTTGTCGGCGATGGCTTCGACCTTCGGCAGGAGCTCGGCGATCCGTCCGGGTGTGAAGCGGCCGGCCACCAGGCGGCGCAGCCGGGTGTGGTGCGGGGGATCGCTCTGCAGCATGTTGCGTCCGATGGCGTGGCCGCCGTCGCTCTGCCAGGACGAGGAGTGGCTGATGTCGTTGCGCAACCGAGGATCGGTGAGCGCGGCACGGGCCGCGTCGCGCGTCACGACCAGCCAGCTCTCTCCCGCTTCCGGGACGAGGATGCGGTGAACGGGGCCCTTGGTGCGCAGGGCCGCGTAGAGGGGATAGGGGTTGGTCGCCAGGTCGAGGCCGCTGTGGGCCGCCAGGTCTTCCAGGGTGGGCGCCTGCATGGCATCCCTTCCGTCGGAGTCACGTCCGGGACCTCGCGCCGACTGGCGTGAAGCCCCTCTATGAAGCAGAAGCGGGGAGTAGTCCCCACTTCCTGCCCGGGACGATAACATCAGACCGGGGAGCACTCCCCACTTGGTGCTGCCCACTTGGTGGTCCCCACTCGGCGGCCCCTACTTCGTACGGAGGATGACGACGATGGCCGACGAGTCGCACCACGCAACGCCTCCGCGGCGACGCGACGCGCGGCGCAATCGGGAACTCCTGGTCGGGGCTGCCCGCGAGGTGTTCACCGAGCTGGGGCTCGAAGCGCCGCTGGACGTGATCGCCCGCCGGGCGGGCGTGGGAAACGCGACGCTCTACCGGAACTTCCCCACCCGAGAGGCCCTCATCGACGCCGTGTTCCACGACGTCCTGACGGACACCATGGCCGCCGGCGAACAGGCGAGGGCCGCGGCGGACGCCTGGTCGGCGCTGAACGGCTACCTTCAGGCGGTCTTCGTCACCCTGGCTGCCGACCGCGGCACCAACGACCTCATGACCACGCACCTGCGGGGCGTCGAGGCGCTGGAGGCCGTCCATGCCCACAATCGCCAGACGGTGGACGTCCTGCTGAGCCGCGGCCGCGAGCAGGGCACGGTGCGCGCCGACGTCACCACCGAAGACGTCCTGTTCTCGCTCGCCGCCCTCGGCCGCGCCATCCCCGCCCTGACCGCCGCGACCACGCCCGAGGCCTGGCGCCGCCCCCTGGCCCTGTTCCTCGACGGCCTGCACGCCTCACCGGCCACGCCGCCCCTCCCTGGCTCGGCTCTGACCGCCGCCCAACTCGGTTACGTCCTTGAGGACTTGGGCCCGCATCGCATGCCTCGTAAAGGATTGACGGGCGAATGACCGGCGTTGGTAGCTGAGTTGTCACGGATCCGACCAGTAAGGTCGGCAGACATGGCAGCAGAGTCACCGGCGCAGACCGTGCAACGCTTGTTCCCGCTGCTCGCCGAGGGGAAGAGTGCGGAGGCGGCGGCCCTGTTCGCCGACTCGGTGTCGTTCTCGATCCCGCACCCGCCGGGCATTCCGTGGGTACCGGAGGTCGACTCGGCAGAGGGCATGCGGGCGTTCTTCGAACTGCTGCGGACCCACGTGCAGGCCAAGGAGTTCGACCTCCGCCAGGTCATCGCCGAGGGCGACGACGTGGTGCTCATCGGGCGCATGGTCTCCGAGGTCAAGAAGACGGGTCGGGACATCGACACCGCGTTCGCCCTGCACACCACGGTCCGGGACGGACGGATCACCCGCTACCACCTCTACGAGGACAGCTACGCCGTTGCCAGGGCCTACTTCGACGACTGATCGTCAGGCGGGCTCGCTGAGACTTGGCTCGCCCGCGCTGTTCTGCCGACGGCTAATCCCGGCCCGGCCGGGCTCGGCGATCACTACCGTCCAGTCTCATGACGACGATGACGACGATTACGACGCACACGGTCGAGTACCCGGCCGACGGCCTGACGATGATCGGGCGCCTCGCGCTCCCCGCCGGTGCCGACCGCAGGCCCGCGGTCCTGATCGGGCCCGAGGGGCCGGGCCTGAACGACTTCCAGCGCAGCCGGGCCGACGCCCTGGCCGAACTGGGATACGTGGCCCTGGCCTTCGACATCAACGGCGGGCGCTGGTTCACCGACCCACAGGAGATGCTGGCGCACGTGACGCCGCTACTCGCCGACACCGACCGGATGCGGGGCATCGGCCATGCGGCACTCGACGTACTGCGCGCCGAGCCGCGCACCGACCCCGACCGGATCGCCGCCATCGGCTACGGCACCGGGGGCGCGATCGCGCTGGAACTTGGCCGCGACGGGGTCGACCTGCGGGTGATCGGGACGGTCAACGCACTGACCACGGGCCGACCGGGGGAGGCGGCGCGCATCCGTTGCCCCGTGTGGGCCGGGGTCGGATCGGAGGACCCGATCATGCCCGCCGAGCAACGGGACGCCTTCGCCGCCGAGATGCAGGCCGCGGGCGTCGACTGGCGCCTCATGGTCTACGGCGGAGCCCTGCACGCCTTCCACCACCCGCCGGTCGACCACGAGCAGACCGTGCTCCCCGGCGTCGGCCACCACCCGCGGCACGCGCAGCGAGCCTGGCACGACGTCGTCGGCCTGCTCGCCGAGTGTCTGCCCGTAAGTTGCCCTTAGGTGGAGACCGCGCCAGAGGCCGGCGGTCAGGCTAAGCCGTGGTGACCCGGTCCAGCCGTTCACGCAGGTTCGCGGCGAACTCCTCGGCCCGCGCCAGTTGCGTACGCAGCTTCTCCATCTGCTCGGACGCGCTCAGCTCGTAGGCGCGCACACGCTCCAGCAGGGCTTCCCGCTCACCGGCCGCCAGTTCCTCACCGGAGTCGAGGCGGTCGGTGGCGTCCAGCAGGTCGCGCATCTGGTCCAGGGTGAAGCCGAGCGGCTTCATGCGGCGAATGACCATGAGGCGGGCGACGTCGGCCTCGGTGTAGAGGCGGAAGCCGCCTTGGGAGCGGGCGGAGGGGATGACCAGGCCGGTCTCCTCGTAGTGCCGGATGGTGCGCAGCGAAAGCTCGGTCCGCGTGGCGACCTCGCCGATCTGCATGTGCTCGCCGCTCACTACGTGGACACCTTTCTCTCCTGTCGCCAAGGCCGCAGGCGGCCGCCGGCCGACGTCGATCTCTACCGTAACGTTAGGGTAGAGTACGGGGTCGTCGGGGTCGGCTCCAAGCTGCCCCGCGCCACGGTGCGGGTCGGACCGACCCCCTCACCGCCAGCCGTGTCGGGGCCGATGATGCCCCCGGCGAAGACCGATGCCTGCAGGAGAGAGCGCGTGCGCATGCCCCAGACGCCCAGCGCCGCCGCCTGCCCGCCGTGAACGTTCGCCCCTGAAGCAGCCGCGCACACTCCTGCCCGCGCCCGCTGTGCCTTCTGACTTCGGCCCGCACCCGTACGTGGGCTTCGCAGATGGCCACCCCGGCCATCCGGCGCCTTCCGCACGCCCCCGACGACGGCCGGGTGTGCCCGAGCACGACAGGTACCCGTCTTGTCCACGTCCGCACTGTCCCCGGCCGCGCGCCTGCGTGGCCTGCGCCCCGACTGGCTGAACGACCCGAAGGTCTGGCGCACCGAGATCCTGGGCGGCCTCGTCGTCGCTCTCGCACTGATCCCCGAGGCGATCTCCTTCTCCATCATCGCCGGAGTCGACCCCGCCATCGGCCTGTTCGCCTCGTTCACCATGGCCGTCACCATTTCGATCGTCGGCGGGCGCCGCGCGATGATCTCCGCAGCCACCGGCGCCGTCGCCCTGGTCATCGCCCCGCTCAACCGCGAACACGGCCTGGGCTACCTGGTCGCGGCGGTCATCCTTGCCGGTGTCTTCCAGATCGTCCTCGGAGCGCTCGGCGTCGCCAGGCTGATGCGGTTCGTACCCCGCTCGGTGATGGTCGGTTTCGTCAACTCCCTCGCCATTCTCGTCTTCGTGGCCCAGGTCCCGGAAATGCACGACGTGCCGTGGCCCGTCTACCCGCTGCTCGCCGGCGGCCTCGCACTCATGGTGTTCTTCCCGAAGGTCACCAAGTCGATCCCGGCGCCGCTCGTCTCCATCGTCATCCTCACCGTGATCACGGTCGCCGCGGGCATCGCGGTGCCCACGGTCGGCGACAAGGGTGAGCTGCCGTCGTCACTGCCGGTGCCGGGCCTGCCCGACGTGCCCTTCACCATGGACACCCTCACCACCATCGCGCCGTACGCCCTCGCCATGGCGCTGGTCGGTCTGATGGAGTCGCTGATGACGGCCAAGCTGGTCGACGAGATCACCGACACCCACTCCTCGAAGACCCGCGAGTCCATCGGCCAGGGCATCGCCAACATCGTCACGGGATTCTTCGGCGGCATGGGCGGCTGCGCCATGATCGGCCAGACGATGATCAACGTGAAGGTGTCCGGCGCGCGCACCCGCCTGTCCACCTTCCTGGCGGGGGCGTTCCTGATGGTGCTGTGCATCGTCTTCGGGCCGGTCGTCTCCGACATCCCCATGGCCGCTCTCGTCGCCGTGATGGTCATGGTGTCCTTCGCGACCTTCGACTGGCACTCCATCGCCCCCAAGACCCTCAAGCGGATGCCCGCGGGGGAGATCGCCGTCATGGTCGTCACGGTTGTCTGTGTGGTCGCCACCGGCAATCTCGCCATCGGCGTCGTCGTCGGCTCTCTCACCGCGATGGTCATCTTCGCCAAGCGCGTGGCTCACCTCGCCAACGTCACCTCAGTCACCGACCCCGACGGCGACAGCGTGGTCTACTCCGTGACCGGCGAGCTGTTCTTCGCCTCGTCCAACGACCTCGTCGGCCAGTTCAACTACGCCACCGACCCCGACAAGGTCGTCATCGACCTGACGGCGGCCCACATCTGGGACGCCTCGTCCGTGGCCGCGCTGGACGCCATCGAGACGAAGTACGCCCAGCGCGGCAAGAAGGTCGAGATCATCGGCCTGAACAGCCCGAGCGCCCAGATCCACGAAAAGCTCAGCGGCGAACTCACGGGCAGCAAATGACCGATGCCCCGGGCTGGCTGGCCACTGCCGCCTGGTCTTATTGGCGGTCGTCTTCTACGGCGCGGCGACGGTGGCCGAGGTCATCGTGTACGTCGTGCCGCGCGCCGAGAACGGCGCGGTACGGGTGCTCGATGCCACGCTGGGCCGCGTGCCGTTCGTCCCGCTGTGGTGCGTGAGTCCGCTCGCGCTGGTGCGGGAGGGCGACACGGCGTACTACCGGGCGCGCGTGGACCGGCGTATCGAGATACTTCCGGGGCGTGGGCGTGGGTTATGTCCTGAGCGTCGCGTCGGAGCTACCTGCGGATCGCCCCGATCGGGCCTCTTCTCCCGCCCCCTCCGCCCGCTCCGTCAGCACACGGACGAGATGCTCCCCGACTTGATAGGCAAGTGAGTGTTTGCCTATCCTGGGGTCGTGGCCGACGACCTTTTCAAAGCCTTGGCCGACCCCACCCGCCGCATCATCCTCGACGAGCTCACGGAGAAGTCCGGACAGACACTGTTCGAGATCTGCTCGCGGCTGAGCATGAAGCATCAGCTGGGCATCTCGCGCCAGGGGGTCTCCCAGCACCTTGCCGTGCTGGAGGCCGCCGGGCTCGTCGAGACCAGGCGGGAGGGCCGCTACAAGTTCCACGACCTGAACACGGCCCCGCTGCGGCAGATCGCCGAGCGATGGCCCGCGCCCGATCCCCCCGGACCGCAGGAGAGCACTCCATGAAGATCCACATGACCAGCGTCTTCGTCGACGACCAGGCCAAGGCCCTGAGCTTCTACACCGAGGTCCTCGGCTTTGTGAAGAAGTACGACGTCCCGCTGGGCGAGAAGGACCGGTGGCTGACCGTCGTATCGCCCGACGAGCCCGGCGGCACCGAACTCCTCCTGGAGCCCGCCGGTCACCCGGCCGTCAAGACGTACCGCGACGCGCTCGTCCAGGACGGCATCCCGCTCGCCCAGTTCGCCGTCGACGACGTGCGGGCCGAGTACGAGCGCCTGCACGGCCTCGGTGTCCGCTTCACCCAGGAGCCCCTGGAGATGGGCCCCGTCACCACCGCCGTCTTCGACGACACCTGCGGCAACCTGATCCAGATCGCGACGCAGCCGCAGTAGCCGCCCGGCTCAGTCGGTGCCCGGGCCGTAGTGCGCGGCGATGTCTTTGGAGGAGGCCCACCGGCTGGAGGCGGGTTCCTGCGGCCAGCCGTCGGGCGAGTCCTGCCACTCCTCCTGCCGACCGTATGGCAACAGGTCGATCAGCGGGAAGGTGTGGCTGAGCTGCTCGGCTCCACGGCCGGTGGTGTGCCAGGTGCGATAGACGGTGTCGCCGTCGCGCAGAAACACATTGAAGGCGAATCCTCCACCGGGCGGTGCGCCGACATCCGTTCCGAACGGGCTGTTCGCGGTGGAATACCAGGTCATTTTGTTCCCGACCCGTCGCTTGTAGGCGAGTGCCTCGTCGATCGGGCCCTGGGTGACGATGACGAACCGGGCATCGTAATTGTCCAGGAATTCCAACCGGGTGAACTGCGAGGTGAGCCCCGTGCAGCCCGGGCACTGCCATTGCTCGCCGGGAAACCACATGTGGTTGTAGACGATCAGCTGCGGCTTGCCTTCGAAGATGTCCGCCAGCCGAATCGGTCCGCCCTCGCCCTCAAGGGTGTAGTCGGGCATCTTGACCATCGGCAGACGGCGGCGCTGCGCGGCGATCGCGTCGAGTTCCCGTGTCGCGGCCTTCTCCCGAATGCGCAGGGCATCGAGCTCGTGCTGCCAGGTGTCGGCGTCGGCGACGGGAGGTAGTGCGTTTGCGCTCATGGTCCCTCACTGATCCTGTGTACGGCTTGCGGTGTGTGGGTGTAGACCCCGCCCGTTCGTCGAACTCATCGGTGGCAGGTCATTCCCGTCGCTGTCCCCTGCACGGCAGGCGCATGCGGGAGGTCCGGGTCAGCCGAGTGCCGTCGGTGTGAGGCATCATGCTGGCATGAATGATCATCGGGGGCATTACCAGCATCATGCTCAGCAACAGACACCGCACGGCGGGCAGGCGCCACCAGCACCACATCCCTACGCGCGGCAGACGCCGTACGCACACCAAACGCCCTACGGGCAACCCGCGCCTTATGGGCAACCCGCACCTTACGGAGATCCGCCGGCGTACGGAGACCCGTCGGCGTACGGAGACCCGTCGGCGTACGGAGACCCGTCGGCGTACGGAGACCCGCCGGCGTACGGAACGCCGAACTCCCCAGCCTCGACGCCCCCTTCAGGGCAGAACCCGTCGAGCCGGCTGCCGGCCCTGGCAGGGGACGCGCGCCGGTACCTCGCAGTGACCGTCGACCTGATAGTCGCCCTGTACGGCGCGGTGGCAATCGCCGGCCTGGTCCCGGAGTCCAGCCCGTGGTGGACCCTGTACGCCCTCATACCGGCGGTGTCCTTCACCAATCAGTGCGTCCTGACGCTGCTGTTCCGCGGCAGTGTCGGCAAGCTGCTCTTCGGCATCCGCGTGATGCGTGCCGCCGACGCGGGTCGCCCCGGCCCGATCCGTGCCCTGAACCGCTGGCTCGCCGGACTGTGCTGGCTTCCGCTGCAGCCCTGGTACTGGCTCCGGGAGAACTTCGGCGGCAGTACGGAGAACTCGGTGAAGAAGAGCTGGACCGGCGAGCTCTACGACACGGACATCGCCGGACTCCGCGCCGTACGCCGTAAGGACCTCGCCGCCTGGCAGCGGGGTCACTGAACCCTGTAGACCCGCAGCTTCGAGGGCCCGCCGCCCTTCCCGGGCAGCGGGCCGTCCCGTCCCGGCCCCCGGCAGAAGGCTGAAAGCCACTCAACCACCCTGTGGGCGGGCAACCTTCGCGCACACCGCCCGGGTCCCTCCCGTCGATCGTCATCAACGAGCGAGAGGGACGGCACATGGCAACCCGCACGATGAGATTCGGCTTGGCGGCCACGGCGGCGGCAGCAGCCATGACGGCGTCGTCATTCGCAGCGCCCGCCGTGGCGGACCCCGCTGCTGCCTCCGCCCTCGCCCCTGACAGAGACCGCCACCGGTCGACCCAGCAGGCCATGGACGCCGCCGTCAAGGACGGCGTGCCCGGAGTGACCGGCCAGGCGATGGACAAGTACGGGACCTGGAACGGCACTTCGGGCGTCGGAAACCTGAAGACCCAGCAGCCGCGCGGCGCCAAGGACCGCTACCGCGTCGCCAGCACCACCAAGACCTTCGTGTCGACCGTGCTGCTCCAGCTGGAGGCGGAGGGGGAGATCCGGCTCGACGACACCGTCGAGCGGTGGCTGCCCGGCGTCGTCCACGGGCATGGCCATGACGGCGGCAAGATCACCGTACGCCAACTCCTCAACCACACCAGCGGTATCTACAACTGGACCCTGGACCCGGAGATCCAACGGACGCTGTTCGGCAAGGAGTTCCTCAAACACCGCCATCGCACCTGGACCCCCGAGCAGCAGGTGCGGATCGCCATGCGCCATGAGCCGAGATTCGCGCCGGGCCAGGGCTGGAACTACTCCGACACCAACTACATCGTGGCCGGAATGATCATCAAGAAGGTCACCGGCCAGTCGTACGGGGACGAGATCCGCCGGCGCATCATCGAGCCACTCGACCTGAAGGCCACGAGCCTGCCCGGTACCGACTCGCAGTTGCCGCAGCCGAGCAGCCGGGCCTACTCGACATTGCGGGACCCGGAAGGGAAGAAGACGTACGACGTCACCGAGTACAACCCGTCCGTCGCCGGCACGGCGGGCGAGATGATCTCCGACTCGGCGGATCTGAACCGCTTCTTCACGGCACTGATGCGCGGCAAGCTGCTGCCGAAGCAGCAGCTTGCCGAGATGATGACGACCGTCCCGATGGACGAGGAGAACCCAGACCTCCGTTACGGCCTCGGCCTCCGCCGGTCCAAGGCGAGTTGCGGCAAGGAAGTCTGGGCACACGGCGGCAGCTTCCACGGCACGGTCGCGGTCGGCGCGACGACCCGCGACGGCAGCCACGCACTGGCGGCCAACTTCAACGGCGAATGGGCCGGCGACATCGAGGCCGTCATCGACGCCGAGTTCTGCGGCAAGTGAGCCCGGCGGAAAGCGCTGCTGCCGAGGTGCGCCAGATCAGCGCCCAGCGGGCGGGCGGGGCGTCGCGGAGCGGTACGTAGGCGACGTCCCGGCCGGGCGAAGTACCGGGTGGCCTGGAGGTGGACCGGTGAGACGGCCTTGCCGGTGGACAGGATGGGCAGCATCTCCAGGAAGTCGCGGGCGGTCGGCCCGGCCGGGACGGGACGGCCGGCGGGAGTGTGCGTCGGCACCATGGCCGCACGCCAGTACGCGGGTGCGGCGCCGCCGATGGTGACCTGGTCGGCGAGATCCTCGAGGGGCGCCTACCCCTGGCGCGCCAACGGGTGGTTGGAGGAGACGGCGAGCACGACCGGTTCGACGTGGATGGCGGGACCCACCGTCAGTTCGGGCTCCTGGATGGGGGACCACACCATGACGAGATCGAGGTCTCCGGCCCGAAGCCCGGCGTACGGGTCGGAGAAGCCGATGGAGCGGATCTGCGCTTCCACCCTGGGGCGGACGGCGGCGTACGCGTCGAAGTAGGGCCGCAGGTCGTCCACATTGGCGGCAATCATGCCCACGCGCAGTACGACGTGCGTCCCCCGGGCCGCCTGCTCGGCGCGCCGCAGGCTCTCTTGGATCTGGCGGTGGGCCGCTCCCAGGTCGTTGATCAGGAAGGGGTGATGTGCAGTCGCTGCGTGGTTCTCCCGAAGTGCAGCTCTTCGGCGAGCACCACCAGAATCTCGATGTCCCGCAACTCCACAGCGCCCCCTTCATCCGCCCGTTCGGCGACGCGTCACGCTACCTCTCGGCAGCCGGGACCGTGAAGCTGGTCGGCCCTCGTCCATCCACTGGCGCGTTCGGCCCGCACCATTCACCCCGCCAGCTCCGCCAGCCACGGATGCCCGGGGTGGATGAGTTCGAGCCATCCGCTCAGGGCACCCCGTCGCGTCCGGCCAAGCAGCGGCAGCACCCCGTCGAAGTCCGCCTGATCCTTGGGACGTAGCGCCTTCGCCTTGAACAGCAGCACCAACTCCGGTACCAGATACGGGACTCCGTCCGGCGTTCGCTCGATGATCGCGTCGTACGGCAGACGCAACTTCTCGTCCCTCCGGCAGATCCACGTCCCGCCCTCGTGCGGCTCGCGGAAGACGTCGAACAGGAACTGCCCGCTCGCCGGATCGCGCAGCCAGGTCTGATGCGTGGCCGCCAGCACTTCCGCTCCCGCCTCCGGCCAGACCCGCCCTGAACCGACCGCGTCAAACACGTACTCGGGGAAGCGGTCCCGAATCTCCGGGAACTCCGCCGCGGGCACCGCGATCTCCAGATCGCCGTGCGGCCGCGACTCTTCCCCGCGGAACAGATCCAGCGCCCACCCCGCCGCGATGAACCAGGGCGTACCGACCCCGTCCAGGCGCTCCGCGACGCGTTCCGGACGCCAGGCGTCCCCCCAACGGGCCTTCAGCTCGTCCACGGTGAGCACATCGCCGCCGGGCGGCAGGGATTCGGACATCGGCACAACCTACGCGGAACGCCGGTTGCCGTCGTCGTCGCAGGGCAGGTCCGCGGCCTCGTGGTGGGCGAGGAAGTCGCGGGTGGCCTGCCGTTCGACCTCTGTGATCGCGGTGGGTTCGACATTGATGACGCCGCCGAAGGGCCGGTCGACGTCACGGATGATGCACAGCGTCGTCGTCAGGAGCGCGGTGATCACGGTGAGCACGATGAGCTGGCCGCGGTTGTTCCTGCGGGGCAGGCAGACGGCGAGGGCCACGACGGTGATGGTGAGGGTGGCGAGCAGGAACCAGAAGATGGCGCTCGGGATGCTGGCAGTGGCCTGCGTGAGGCGTTCCTCGCGTTCGTCGGCCCGTTTGTTGTCGGCGGCGATCAGCATGCCGAAGACGGGCTTGCCTTCCACGTCCCGGAAGGAATGGCGGAGGTCGGTCGACCAGACGCTGGGTGCGGCCGACCCACTGCCGTCGTCGGCCATGGCGGGCCATTCCTGGGCGCTCACGGCACGTGCGTAACACACGGCGTCCGCCTGGATCCGTTCCCGCTCTGACGCCGGTGTGTACTCGGCGATCTCGGTGAGCTGGTCGAGCGCGCGGGCCTCACCGCGCGAGGCGACCTCGGCCTTGCCGTAGGAGCCGGATGCGGTCACCAGCACGAAGGCCAGCAGCAGGACGGTCAGTGTCAGCGACGGGCCGACGAGGTCCTTGACGGCCATGCCGGCGTCGTCGTCGCTCATCAGCCGTGGTCGCAGGAACCGGTTCGCCGCAAGACCTGCGAGCAGAGCGACCACAGCGACGACGATAACGAGGACCACGGATACCTCCTGAGCAGGCGAAAGACCCCGCCGCTGCGGAATCCGCCGTGATCATGACCTGCTCTGCGACGCCCGAAAGCCCGGGCACGTTCGATTGCCTCGTACGAGCGAAACGCTTGCGCGGGAAAGCCTCCCTGCCGGCTACGCCTGGGCGAGCCACAGGTCCGGGCCGAACACCTCATAGGTACGTCGGTGAGGTCGACGCGTCCGGTGCGGTGGCCGGAGTCGGGGTCCTCGTACCAGAAGTGGGCCGTGGCGGCGGGGAGTTTGGCCGTGAGTGCCTCGTGGTCGGCGCGCAGTGCATGGTCGCCGGGGGCGCGGTCGGCGTGCACGACCGTCACGGGGCCCGGGTGCCCCGTGGCAACGAGCTGCTCGAGCATGGCCAGCATGGGCGTGCAGCCGATGCCCGCGGAGGCGAGCAGCAGGGGCGCGTCGCCGGGCTCGAGGACGAGGTCGCCGTAGGGCGCCGAGACCCGCAGCTGGTCGCCCTGCCGGACGTGCGTGTGCAGGTGGTGTGAGACCTCTCCGTCGGGGTCGCCACCTGTGCCCGTGACCTGCTTGACGGCGATCGCACGGGTCGTGGCGGACGGCGCGCCGGTGAGGCTGTACTGGCGTATCTGCCGTGCGCCGTCGGCCAGTTGGACCTGCACGGAGACGTACTGCCCGGCCCTGAACGCGGGCGCCGGGTGACCGTCGGCCGGGCGCAGCAGGAACGACGCGACATGGGGCGTCTCCTCGGTGCGGGCCACCACCTCCCACTGGCGCCACACATCACCGTCGGCCACGCCCTGCTCCGCGTACAGCCGCGTCTCGATCGCGATCAGGGCGTTCGCCATCAGCCAGTACACCTCGTCCCAGGCGGCGGCGACCTCGGGCGTGACCGCGTCGCCGAGCACCTCGGCGATGGCCTCGAACAGGTGCCGGTGCACGAGGGGGTACTGGTCGGCCCGCACGCCGAGCGATGCGTGCTTGTGTGCGATGCGGTTCAGCATCACGTCGGGCCGCTCGTCGGGGTGCTCGACCAGATACGTGGCGAAGGCGGCGATGGATCCCGCGAGCGCCTGGCGCTGTGTGCCGGCGGCCTGGTTGCCGCGGTTGAACAGGTCGCGCAGCAACTCGGGCCGGGCCGCGAACAGCTTCCCGTAGAAGCGTTCGGTGATGTCCTCGATGGCGGCGCCGACGGCGGGAAGCGTGGCGCGGACGACGGCGGCCGAAGACTCGGTGAGCATCAACGGGCCCCTTAATGTGCATGTGAGATTCGTATTAAGCGGTACGCGGCGGCGCGGGCCGTCGGCGGCGGTGGTGGTGGTGCGGTCAGTCCGCCCGGGGCGTGGCGGAGAGTGTGACCAGCAGCGGGCCGGTCGGCGCCTTGGTGAGATCGCTGAGGGTCAGCGGATCGAGCGCGGCGAAGAACGCCTCCTGCGCCTGGCGCAGCGCGCCGCGCAGCCGGCAGGCGGAGCGCAGTGGGCACGGTGTCGTGCCCTCGCAGTCCACGACATCCCCGGGCCCTTCAAGTTCCCGCACGAGACCGCCGGCCGAGGCGTGGCGTCCGGCTGCGGTGAGCGCAAGCCCGCCGCCCCGGCCGCGACGCGCCTCGACCAGTCCCATGTGCTGCAACTTGGCGACGACCTTCGCGGTGTGCGTGTACGGCACGTCCATGGCGGCGGCGACCTCGCGCGTGGTGGGCAGTTCGCCCTCTTCGACGGAGAGGCGCATCAGCACGCGCAGAGCCAGATCCGTGAACCGTGTCAGCCGCATGAGGGCAAGCTATTAAAGTTGCATCTGAAAGGCAAGTTATCGCCTGGCGGGGGAGCCGGCAGGTCAGGCGTAGATCTGGGCGTAGAGGTCCTGGATCTCTTCGGTGGTGGGTACGACGGGGTTGTTCGCGGGGGAGCCGGAGGCCAAGGCCTGCTGCGCCATGAGGGGTGTCACGCGGTTCCAGGCGTCCTGGTCGATGCCGTGGTCGCGAGGGCTGGGGACGTGCAGGTCGCGGCAGAGGCTGTGCAGGGCATCGACGAACTTGGCGGCCGCGGTGGCATCGCCGTCCGCGGGCGTCGCGGCCTGCAGGGCGCGGGCGCAGTCGGCGTACCGCGCGGTCGCCGCATGGAGGGAGAAGGCGGTCACGGCAGGGAAGAGCATGGCGTTCGACAGGCCGTGGGCGACGTGGAAGTGCGCGCCGATCGGGCGGCTCATGCCGTGGACGAGGGCCACGCCGGAGTTGGAGAACGCGATGCCGGCCTGCGTCGCGGCGAGCATCATCGCCCCGCGGGCCCGGATGTCGCCGCCGTCGGCGTAGGCGTGGCGCAGATGGCGGCCGATGGTGGCGATCGCGGTGAGGGCGAGGCTGTCGGAGAAGGGGTTGGCCTTGCGGCTGACGTACGCCTCGACGGCGTGCGTCAGGGCGTCGATGCCGGTGTCGGCGGTCAGCCGCGGCGGCATGGACAGGGCCAACTCGACGTCGAGGACGGCGGCGAGCGGCAGGAACGCCGGGCCCAGGCAGAGCATCTTCTCCTGGGTGGCGCTGTCGGTGATGACGGTGACCTGGGTTGCTTCCGATCCGCTGCCGGCGGTGGTGGGGACCGCGATGACGGGGAGCGCGGGGCCGAGGTTGACGCATGGCGCCTTGTAGTCGCGCATCTGGCCGCCCTGGGCGCCGAGCAGGGCCAGGGCCTTGGCGGTGTCCATCGGGCTGCCGCCGCCGAACCCGATCACCGAGTCCGCCTCGTGGTCGTGCAGCGCCCGCAGTCCAGGGGAAAGGGCGTCGGTCGTCGGGTCGGGCACCGTGCCGGAGAACAGCCGCGGACGCAGCCCGGCCTTCTGCAGTGTCGCCAGCATGCGTTCCGCCGCGCCCGTCTGCTCCAGGAACGCGTCGGTGACCAGGAGGGGCCGGCTCAGCCCCAACCCCGTGATGACGTCGCCCAGTTCGTCGGTGGCGCCGCGGCCGACGCGCATGATCCTTGGCAGGGACGGGCTGGCAACCATGCAGACCTCGCGACGTTGGGAGGAAGGGGGGAGGAGGAGAGGAGGAGAGGAGGAGAGGAGGAGAGGCGCCTGGGGCAGACGAGTTGGCCGGGTCTGTTCGACTGTGCCCCCTGCGCCGGTGTGCGTTCAATCGCCAATGACGCACACACGGTGTGCACTTATGCAGATACGTTGCTCTCGTGTGCCCCTGTCCACGTCCCGAGCCGGCTGCGAGCGAGCCGACCCTGCCCGTGCAGTCCGGCCGTGCGGAGGTCGATCCGCGCAAGCTGCGCGCGGACGATCTTCGCCACCTTCTCGCGGTCGCCCGTACGGGACGTCTGGTCTCGGCGGCCGACGCGCTGGGCGTCGACCACACCACCGTCTCCCGCCGGATCGCCGCGCTGGAGAAGAGTCTTGGCGTGCGTCTGATGGAACGGGGCGCCGAAGGGTGGGTCCTGACGGATGCGGGCAGGGCCGTCTCGGAGGACGCACGGGCGATCGAGGAGGCGCTGGCCCGGGTCGCCGACGCGGTCTCCGGCCAGGAGGCGCCGTCGCTGCACGGCACGGTGCGGGTGTGCGCCCCCGACGGCTTCGGCACGGTCTTCGCCACGCCCGCGCTGGCCCGCGTCCGCCGGGACCATCCCCGGCTGCAGGTCGAACTGATCACGGCGACACGGCAGTTGGCCCTGCACCCGTCCGGTTTCGATCTCGCCCTGGCCATCGGCAGGCCGCCGGGCAACCGCCTGGTGACCGAACACCTCAGGCACTACACGCTGGGCCTGTACGCCAGCGACGAGTACCTCGCCCGGTGCGGATCCCCCAGGACACGCGCCGACCTGGGGGAGCATGCGCTGATCTTCTACATCGAGTCGATGCTTCAGGTCGGCGATCTCGACATCGAACGCCATCTGCCGGGTGCCGCCCCCGCGTTCTCCTCCACGAACGTCTTCGCCCAGCCAGAGGCCACCCGCCTGGGCGCCGGCATCGGCGTACTGCCGGCTTTCCTGGCCCACCGGGCGCAGCTGCTGCGGCTGCTTGCCCACGAGGTCGACATCCGGCTGCCCATCACCCTGGCCCTGCGGCGTGAGGCGGTCACCCACCCCGCCGTACGGGCCGTGCGTGCAGCCCTGCGACAGGAAGTCGCCGACCACGGCGCGGAACTGCTCCCGGAGCGTGCGGGCAAGACTCCTGGGCGCGGCAGGGACTCGGCCTAGCCCTTCGAGTCCGGCTTCCAGTCCTGCGCGAACAGCCCGAGCAGCACCTCGTCCAGGAACTCGCCCAACACCCAGGCCGAGGAGCGCAGTACGCCAGGGTGTCGCCCTCCAGCTCCATCACGGAGAACTGGACGATTCCCTGGTTCGTGTCGTCCACCACGAGGCGCGGATCCTTCGAGTCGGGCGTGATCGGCCGCCACGGCGAGCCTTCGGCCCGCGAGCCGTTGACCACGTCGTCGTAGAGCTCGGTCCGCAGAACCGGGATGTCGTCGCAGAGTTCAGGTCTCCTTCACCGTGAGCGCCGGCGTCAGTGTCAGTGGCCGTGTTTAGGGTTGTGACATGAGTTCCTCCCTGAGTGTGTACCTGCTCGATGTGACCGCGACTCGCGCCCTGGTCGGTTCCCGCGACGGCGAGCTGCTCGCGGTGATACGCGACAGCTTCGGCGACCAACTGGCCCATGCCGACTCCGAGTTCGCCCATGCGATTCGGAACGGCGCACCCACCGCGTTCGAGGCGCTGACAGCGGTTGTGGACGGCGGGCCCTTCAGCGACGACAAGAACCACGCCTTCCAATATGGCTACGCCTACCAGCGGGTGTGTGATCTGACGGGTTCGTTCCTGGACAACTCCTGCTTCACTCCGCACCGGGGCAGCTGGCTGTCCGACGTGGACGAAGGACTGACCGCCCTGGGCATCACGGCGGTGTCGGTGGCGGACTTCGATTACGGCTCGCTGCCCGAACCCCTGCCGTGGACGGACACCCCGAGCTGCGGCGAGTGGACACACGAACAGTGCGTACGGGCGCTGGAGCAGTTCGAGGCGACCAAGCAGGCTGTCGATGCCTCGGGTCAGGCCCCGCCCCTGGAGCCCGAGATCGTCGAGGCCGTCATGCAGTGCCTGGGGTGGCTGCGGCATGCGGCGGAACGGCCCGGGTTCGGCGTCATCGGCTTCCGCTTCTGAGCATCTCCCGTGGCTCAGCGTCCGGTGGCGCCGTCGATGAGTTCGCGGATGATGTCGGCGTGCCCCGCGTGGCGGCCGGTCTCCTCGATCATGTGGGTGAGTGCCCAGCGAACGCTCGGCGACGGGCGGCCTGAACGCCCCGGACGGGGGAGCGGTGCGCCGAGATCGGCACAGGCGTCGAGAACCTCGTTCGCGCGGTCGACGGTTGCCCGGTAGCGCGCGACGACGTCGGCGACGCTGTCCGCAGGGTCCGGCTGGAGCGTCGCCTGCCAGTCAGCGACCCTTTCGCCGAGGAACGTCGCGCTCTCGACGGCGATCAGATGGCTGAGCAGTCCGAGCAGGCTCGTGCCCGACGGCACTGCTGCCGCCCGGGCTTGAGGTTCTGCGGCTCCGTCGACTTTGGCGGCGATCGAGGCGCGCAGATAGTCGAGGAATCCGCGCAGGACGTCAGACTCGCTGTTCGCCGTGCGGGGCGGCGGGGTGTCATTGCGACGGGCGGCAGTGGGCACGGCCTGCTCCTTCTCGTGGGGTGCTCGCTCTTGTGAGGCGCTCGCTCGTGTGGAGTGCTCGCTGGTGTGGGGTGCCTGGCGGGGCGGTGTCACTCGCTCCGGAGGATGAGCAGAACGTGGTCGATGACCTCGGCGGTGCGCCCGTCGGGGCCGACCGCGGTGCGACGTGGCGCATCCGCGCGTTCGACCGTCCACTGCGCGGGAGAGAGGCGCATCAGCGCCGCGACCTCCTGAGGAGTCGGATAGTGGACGTCCGGGTCCTGATTCCACGACCACGGCGCAGTCGACCCGTGATCGACGACCAGGAGTCGCCCGCCGGGACGCAGCAGGTGCGCCGCGGAGCGGAGGATGCCGGCCCTGTCTTGCCCGTAGGGAGTGTGGAAGTAGTGGGCGGTGACCAGATCGAAGTGCAGTCCGGGCAGTGAGGCGCGAACGTCGTGCTGCTTGGCGGTGATCCGGTCACTGAGGCCGCGCGTGCGGGCCAGCCGGGCGAGCCGCGTCGCCGCCACGGCCGAGACGTCGAGGGCGGTGACCCGCCAGCCCCGGCTCGCGAGCCACAGTGCGTCGCCCCCGCCACCGCATCCGAGGTCCAGCACGTCGCCCGGGGGCAGTTCGGTGACTGTCTCGACGAGGCGGGCGTTCGGCTGCGGGTCAGCAGACGCCGGCCGCTCCGCGTACACCTTGTCCCAGTACGTTGCCGCGTCAGAGGTCTCCATGGCGTTCCTTCCGCTCGGTTTCCGTGGGGCCAGTCTCAGTCGACGTGTCGCAATGTGGCGTCGCTCCTTGCCGTTTCGGCAAGCTGGCCCCATGGACCCTGCAATGGAAGAAGTGCTTGACGCGGTCGGACCGCGGCTGCGGGCGGTGCGGCTGGCGCGCGGTATCACCCTGGCTGATCTGTCCGCGACCACCGGAGTGTCGGAAAGCACCCTGTCCCGCCTGGAGAGCGGCCGGCGCCGGGCAACCCTTGAACTGTTGCTGCATCTGTCCCATGCGTACGACATCCCGCTGGACGATCTCGCGGGCGCCCCGCGCGCCGGCGACCCCCGAATCCACCTGAAGCCGATCCGGCGGTTCGGCATGACCTTCGTGCCCCTGTCCCGGCGGCCGGGCGGAACACAAGCCTTCAAGATGCTCATTCCGGCACGGCCGGAGCCACTCGAACCGACATTGCAGACGCACGAGGGCTTCGAATGGGTCTACGTACTCAATGGCACTCTGCGACTGGTGGTCGGAGAACGCGATCTGACGGTGAAAGCGGACAATGTCGCCGAGTGGGATACGTCTTTGCCGCATTGGCTGGGAAGCGCGGACGGCGGAGCGGTGGAACTTCTCGTCCTGTTCGACATGCAGGGTCCGCGCGCCCAGGCTCGCGGATGACGGGCCTGAGGGGGCGCGCCAAGGAGCATGAACGTGTCTGGTGAGCGGCTCGAGTTGGAGTGGTTGCGAGGCTGGTGCGAGCAGACGTCCGCGGTGCTCGGGCTCTTGATGTCGTCGTTTCTCAGTACCCATGGCTTCCCACCGGACGAGAACGCCATCATCCTCGCGACAGATGAGAGCCACGAGGCGACGGACGCACTCGTGGACCTGACGCCGATCCCCTCCGACCTGACCACCCTTTACTGGGTGGTTCGCGAGATCTCCTGGCCCGATGTCGAGAACGGATACTTCATTCACCCAGCATCGACGGTCGCCACGCACTTCCGCGAGTACGGCGCCGTCCAGGTCGACGACGAATCGCCTGGCATCGTGTTCGCCAGCGATGGTGGCGGCCATCTCTTCGCGGTGGCAGGCAGTGGACGAGTCTGGAGGTCGACCACGGCTTCCTGGTTCCACGATTTCGAGGTCGCCGCAGCATCCATCCAGGAATTCCTTGAACAGATCGGCCGACGGGTCGCCGACAGCCGGAACTGACCAGACTCTCGATCGCCCCGCTCGCGACTTCCGGCACGGATACGGTGACCGTGTGGATCAGGATGAAGTGCTACGTCACGCCTCGTCGTTCGGCGCAGCGGCCGTCGCCTACGCCGAGCACCGCCCGGACTACGCGCAGGCCGCGGTGCGTTGGGCGCTCGACCCCGCGCCCGGCCCGCGCGTGCTCGACCTGGGCGCCGGAACCGGCAAGCTGACCGCAACGCTGGTCGCGCTGGGTGTCGAAGCCATCGCGGTGGAGCCCGACCCGGCCATGCTGACCGAGCTGCGCCGCTCGCTGCCGGGCGTCCGTGCCGTGTCGGGCAGTGCCGAGTCGATCCCGCTGCCGGACGCGTCCGTCGATGCCGTGCTGGCGGGTAACGCCATGCATTGGTTCGACATGGCCGTCGCGGGACCGGAGATCGCCAGGGTCCTCGCACCCGGCGGCATTCTGGCCGGCCTGTGGAACCTCATGGACGACAACGTCGAGTGGATTGCCGGGCTCGCACGGGTCAGCGGCAGCGCGGCCATCGGCCCACGTGACACGCCCGCCAGTTGGCGCGCCGAGACGGCCGGCATGCACCTGCCGAAGAGGACCGGCATGGCCGCCCGTTTCGGCTCGCCGGAGCAGGCCGAGTTCCCGCACGGGCAGCGCCGCACCGCCGATTCTCTCGTCGCGACCATCGCGACGCGCGCGGGGATGCTGGTCATGCCGGGACAGGAACAAGAGGCCACGCTGGCCCGGATCCGCGGATTCCTCGCCGGCACACCGGAGACCGCCCGCGGGGAGTTCACCCTGCCGATGCTGACGGGTGTGCTGCGCGCCCGGAAGCTGTGAAGGCCCCTGCGGACCATTAAGTGGTGGCGTACTGCAGGGCCTTGCCGCACTGTGGTCCGGGCCGACGGCAACCGCATCGTCACATAGGGGAGACAGACGCATGAGCACGCCACCATCGCCACCGGCAGCGGAGCGGCCTGACGGATCAACCGTCCAGATCGGCGCTCTCGTTCCGCTGACCCGCCCTGGCTGGGCCGAGGCGGGCCAACACCTGCTCGCTGGAGTCGAGTTGGCCGTACGCGATGTCAATGAAGCCGGAGGGATCCTCGGAAAGCCAGTCGAGCTGGTGGTCCGGGACACGGCAGCTGATCCGGAGAGGGCCGCGGCGGCCGTCGACGAATTGGCTCGCCTGGGCGTGGCCGCCTTGGCGGGGGAGTACCACAGCGTCGTCGCCCGTGCCGCTGCCGCCAGGGCCGACGCCCTCGGCCTGCCGTTCCTCTGCTCGTCAGCGGTGCTCGACGCGCTCACCGACGAACCGACGGAATGGGTGGCGCGCCTCGCCCCGCCACAGTCCCGCGGCTGGAAGATCTACGCGGACTTCCTCCTCCGCACCGGCCACAGCCGCATCGCAGTAGCAACGCAGCCGAGCGTCTACTGGGCCACTGGGACCCGCATCCTGCGGGACCACCTCGCTCCACGCGGCGGCACCGTCACCGAACTCGACATGAGCGCGCTCGACCCGACGGCCCTGTGCGACGAACTCGTCGCTCATCGCGCGACAGCCCTTCTCCTCCTGGTCGGCCACCCGGAGCCGGCAGTGCCGATCGTCAAGTCCGTCCGCCGCGACCAGCGCCTCGCCGAGATCATGATCGGCGCTCCCGCCGGGCAACCGGAGTTCGCCGAATGGGCGACCTTGCTGGGCGACGACGGCGCCGCGATCCCGTTCTTGCGCTACCTGCCAGAGAGCCTCACCCCACTCGGCGTACGAGTCGAGAAGGCCCTGCGCGAACAGCTGGCCGAAGCACCCTCCTTCGTCGCCTTCGAGGGCTACGACACGATCGCCGTCCTCGCGGACGTGCTGCGTACTCATGGCGTGAACCGGGCACGCACTGCGGAATCCTGGCCGCACGTCGCAGTCGAAGGCACCCGCGGCCAGATCCAGTTCTCGCGCACGCCAGGCATCAGCGTGTGGCAATGGGATCGGCCGCCCATCCAAGTCGTTGACCGAGATCCGGCGGAACCCGATCGCTTTCGGATCCTTCACGCGGGCTGAGAGTCTCGCGTGGCGCACCGGATGTTCGCGAAGGCCGAACTCCCGCCGGGCGATGAGGTTCGTATATTCGGGGAGTGACGGATACAGGAGAGGCCTCGCCCACACCGGCCGGCGCTGCAGGGCGGCACGTGCGCGTGCCGCCGGTCAACGCCGCGGCAGCTGAGGTCCTTGCCCAGTGGGCGGCAGCCGACGCCGATGTCACCCTGGACGCCACGCATCTGGACCTTTCAGGGGCCGACCTGTCCGGCGCCGACTTGTGCAGCGCGCTGTTCTGCCCGTCGACCGCCCGCGGCACCCTGCTGCGGAAAGCGGATCTTTACCGGGCGAACCTCGGCTGGTCGGACCTCACCGGCGCGGTGCTGACCGGGGCCTGCCTGGTCAAGGCCGAGCTGACCGAGACCGTGCTGCGCGATGCCGACCTGACGGGAGCCAACCTCGGCAGCGCGGACCTGTACGCGGTCGATGCCCGCGGAGCGCGGCTCAGGGAAGCGCGCCTCGACGGCGCCTCGCTGCTCGGCGCCACTCGGCTGGAAGGCGCCGACCTGACCGGAGCCGGCGTGGCCCGCACGAGTTTCCAGGTCGTCCTCGACGAACGCACCGAGCTCCGGGGTCTGCACGGCAGCATCTTCGGGCCCGCCTTCGTCGCCGACCACGCCGACCACGCCGACCACGCCGACCGACGCCAACTGGCCGGTCTGGAACTCGAGTTGTGGCTCGCTGATCGAGGCGCAACGGTGGAGGTCCTCAACTCGCCCGCAGACACCACGACGTACTACGCGCGCATCTGTGAGGAGTTCCCGCGCAGCAATCCGGCAGGCATCGTGCGCCGCCGTCGGGCCGGAACCACCGTCCGCGACGACGCCTTCACCCGAAACCTGCGCTGGGAACCGACGGAGTACCTGCGCCGCTACGCACTCGGCCACAACGACGTCGACCACGTCGAGATCACACCGGCAGAAGCCGATGCCTTCGTTCACCGCATCACCCGAAAGCACAGGGCGGAGGACTGAACCGGCGACGGCAGCACGCCCAGGAACCAACAGTCACCGGCGGCCTGCTCAGCCCTGGTCGGCACGTAGGCTGGCGGCCGAACGTACGACGGAAGAGGGAGGCGGCGTCGGATGGGCGGAGATGTTCTGCGCTGGAGCGAATACCGCAGCATGCCGTGGAAGAACGGCGGCGGTACGACCCGGGAGGTCGCGTCGGGCGCCGTACAGGCGCCGCTCGCTTCGGCGGAGCCCGCGGACGGCTTCGACTGGCGGGTGAGCATCGCGGACGTGGATGCGGGAGGCCCCTTCTCCTCCTTTCCCGGAATCGACCGCGTGATCACCCTGGTCGAGGGCGAAGGCATGGTGCTGACCGTGGACGGGACCCCGCAATCGGTCGGGCCGTTGAGCCCCTTCGCCTTCTCCGGCGACGCGGTGACGGACTGCCGGCTGGAGGCGGGCGCGGTGCGCGACATGAATGTGATGACCCGCAGGGGCCGGGCTACGGCACGGGTGCGGATGGTCACCGTCGCCGCCGCACAGGATGCGGAGATGGCGTGCGCCGAGGGCGAGACCCTGCTCGTCATGACCGCCACCGAGGGGATCGCCGTCGGCGGAGCGGACGGGCGGGAGACCGCGCTCGGCCGTCTCGACTGCGTACGCCACGAGGGCCCGGGGGCGCTGACGCTACGGGGAGACGGCTCGGTGGCCGAGATCAGGATCACCGCGGCGCTGACGGTTGGCGGCTCCCACGAGTGGTGACGAGACGAAACGTCTTGTATAGTGCGGGCATGGCTTTCTTCTACTTTCTCTGAGTCCGGGCACGGCCGACGACGCCGTTTCTGCTGCCCGTAGACCCTTCGCATTCCCAGGGAAAGTCACATGCGCGAACGCGCCTATACCGCTGTGCCCGCTGCCGTGGCGCAGCTGTCCGTCAAAGACGTCACCAAGTCCTACGGCACCCGGATCATCCTCGACCAGGTCAATTTCACCGTCCGCCCGGGCGAGAAGGCCGCCGTCATCGGCGAGAACGGCTCCGGCAAGTCCACCTTGCTGCGGCTCCTCGCCGCTGCCGAGGTGCCGGACGCCGGAGAGATCACCGTCAGTTTCTCCGGAGGCATCGGCCACCTCGCCCAGACCCTCGACCTCGACCCCCACTGCACCGTGCAGGACGCCGTCGATCTCGCGCTGGCCGAACTGCGCGACATGGAGCGGCAGTTGCGCACGGCCGAGGAGCACCTCGGCGAGGCATCGCAAGAGGAACTCGCCGCGTACGGCGAGCTGCTGATCGCGTACGAGGAACGCGGCGGATACGAGGCGGACGTCCGCGTGGACGCCGCCCTGCACGGGCTCGGGCTCGCCGGGATCACCCGAGAGCGCGTGCTCGGTTCGCTCTCCGGCGGCGAGCAGTCGCGGCTCGCACTCGCCTGCGTGCCGGCCGCAGCCCCAGAACTGCTGCTCCTGGACGAGCCGACGAACCACCTCGACGCGGCGGCCGTGCACTGGCTCGAGGAGCACCTGCGCGCGCACCGCGGCACCGTCGTCGCGGTCACCCACGACCGCGGCTTCCTGGAACGCACCGCCACCACGATCCTCGAGGTCGACCGGGATGCCCGCACGGTGCACCGGTACGGCGACGGCTGGGCCGGCCACCGCACCGCGAAGGCCGGCGCCCGACGCCGCGCGGAACAGGAATACGCCACCTGGCTCGAGGAGGTGGCCCGCGCAGAGGATCTGCTTGAGGCCGCCGGGAAGCGACTGGCCACCACCGGCAAGGACCCACAGCAGGGCTTCGGCAAGCACCGCCGCTCGCATGAGGCAAAGCTCGGCGGGCAGGTGCGCTCCGTCCGGGAGCGGCTGGCCCACCTGCGGCGCAACCCGGTGGCGGCGCCACCCGAACCGCTGCGGTTCACGGCGGCGCTGACGGCGGCGGGCGCCACGCATTCAGGGAAGGACCCTTCCCAAAGCGCTCGTCTTCGCTCAAGCGGCAGCGGACAAGGACAACCCATTGCCGAGCTCGACGGCGTAAGCGTCGGCGAGCGGCTGCGTCTGCACGGGCTCCTCACGATTGCGCCCGGGCAGCGGCTGCTGGTCACGGGCGAGAACGGGGCAGGCAAGACGACACTGCTGCGCGTCCTGGCGGGCGACCTCCAGCCGGACACAGGGGCGGTGCGCCGACCGGCACGCATCGGGTATCTGGCGCAGGAGCTGCCCGCGCGCTCCACACGGCTCCCGCTGCTCGCCGCCTACGCGGCCGGACATCCCGGGCCGCCGGAGGAGTACGCCGATCAGCTGCTGGCGCTGGGGCTGTTCCGTGAGCAGGATCTGGACGTCCCGGTCGCGCTGCTGTCCGCGGGGCAGCAGCGGCGCCTGCAGATCGCGAGGCTGGTGACCCGGCCCGCGGACCTTCTCGTACTCGACGAGCCGACGAACCACATCGCGCTCGACCTGGTCGAGGACCTGGAGGCGGCGCTCGCGGCGTACCCGGGGGCGGTGGTCACGGTCTCGCACGACCGCGACTTCCGCGAGCGCTTCCCGGGTGAGCGGCTGGAGCTGCGCCGTGGCCGCAGATGCTGACCCTCGCACGCGAGCGTCCCTCCATGAACAGCTCTTCCATGAACAGCTCCTGCATGGACTGCCTGCACGCCCGCCTCGACCTGCCGCTGTGCGGCTGCGAACGGATCCGCCGGGGGCCATGTGGCCCCCTATACGGGACTTGGCGTGCGGCTGCGCTCCGTGGGGCCTGAGGTGACCCTGGCCACCCATGAGCGGTTCGAACAGGCGGTGACCGCCCACGGACTCGGCTTCCGGGCCCTGCCCGTCGATCTGCGCCAGGAGTTGGCCTCGCAGGTCGGCCAAGGGCTGGCCCGAGCGGTCAGCCCGCCCGTGGCCATGGCGCGAGTGACACGTATGGCACGGTCGTTCATGCCCCGGCTGACCCGCGGCGTCGCAGACGCCGTACGGCAAGGCGCCGACGTTGTGCCGAGTTCCACGGTCACCGACCCCGTGCTCACCGGTGGCCGCTCATTCGGATCGCACGGCAACCGCCTTGCCGCCTACGCCCTGTGGGCCGGCACCGACCACACCTTCGCCCCCGCCGTCGGCGCCCTGCGCCGCGAACTGGGGCTGCCGCGCCGGAGGTTCGGCGGCATGCCGGGCCTGCCACGCGGGCGCAGTGTCCTGCACGGCTTCAGCCCGCGGATCGTCCCCCGCCCGACGGACTGGCCCCAAGGACACGAGGTCTGCGGCTACTGGTGGCCCCAACCTCCACCCGGCTGGGAGCCCGACCAGCGGCTGCTGGACTTCCTCGACGCGGGCCCGCCACCGGTCTTCGCCGGCTTCGGCAGCTTCGTCACCGCCGACGTCGAACGGCTGAGCACCCTGCTCGCCGACGCCATGCGCCGCGCGAGAGTACGCGGCATCATCCAGGCCGGCTGGAGCGGCCTGCACGCTGACCCCGTCCCGGTCCAGCTGGACCAGCACTTCTGGGCCCCGGGACATCGCCGCCGCCCTCGCCCGCGAAGACGGCACACGCCAAGTCCTCACGGCCATCGAGCGGCTCGCCCCTTCCGGCAGCAACATCCCTTGACGACGGTATCCGCAACTCCCCAAATCCCTGGCGCTATTGGGCCTCCAACCATTGCGGTACGGCCCTACCGCAATGGTTTACGGCGAATGTCAAACCTGGATGTGACGCCAGTGGTCTGTGCATTCCGTAGTTTCGGTGGCGACCAGTTCCGTACGTGTGGACGGGAATCAGCGCGCACGGACGGAACAGAAAGCACGGAACAGAAATGGGGGATACGAGAATGCTGACGATGAAGCACAAGACAATGATCGGCTCGGCCGCTGTCGTAGTGGCAGGTGCACTGGGCGCGACTTCGGCAGTGGCTGCTCCTGCACAGGCCGCCGCGGGCGGTACCGCGCCTGCGTGTATCGAGCGCAGTTACGTGAACAACGCCGACGGCGGAATGCAGGCCTGGCCGTACAACAACTGCGGCAAGACCATGCGGATCAGGATCATCGTCCACAACTGGCGTGACACCTCCTGCCAGTCCATACCGAACAAGCACGGTGCGTTCTTCCAGACGCCGGGTGGACGGTACGACCGGACCGCGGTCTGCTGAGACACCGTCAGGAGATGATCGACAGCTGAACACGGGAGCGCGGCCCGGCCACCATGAGGCAGCCGGGCCCGCTGTCTCAAGCGGCCGGTAGCGTCGGCGTCCATGACCTGCGTTGAACTGACCGATGGCGTAGAGGACTTCGGCCGCCTGGCCGGTCTCGTGGAGGAGACGGGTGAACGTGTGATCCTCACCGAGGACGGTACGCCGGTGAGCGTGCTGCTCCCGGCAGCTGAGCTGGCTGAGCTGGAGTACTGGGCGCAGCGCGGGCTGCGCGCTCCGATACCCCTGCCTGAAGCAGCCGAGGAATGGCCACCAGGACCGGCACAACACGGCCCGTACATGCGGTATGTGCACGTGGACGGCGGGCAGATGACGTTCACCCGGGACCGCGTGCTGGTGGCCGAGTTGCGCGATGCTGCGTGGCTTGACTGGCTGGAGGAGCAGGCGCTGCACGCACGTCAGGGGTACATGAGCCCGAAGCAGGCGGCGGCGTTCGCCGAGTTCCTCGCCCGCCAGCCCCCGGTGGGCGAGCAGTAGCAAGCCGCTGGCGTGGGCGCGCCCCCGCCACGCCACGCGGCGGATCGAGTTCCGGTGTTGCGTCGCTGCTGGATGACGCACCATGGGCCGCAGGGGGTGACGCTGCCCCGCGGGTGCGCCGGATCGGGCACCGAGGGGAGGAGGAGAAGCGGTGGACGGGCATCGATCAGAGGCGACGGCGACGGCGATGACGACGGCGTTGGCGGCGGAGATGAGAGAGGTGGTGCGGGCACTGCTGTCCGTGCTGGACCCGGAGCAGGTGCGCGAGCTGCGCGCGGGGCCCGCCCGGCTGGACGCGCCCGAGCTGCGGGAGTGGACGTATCTGCCGGGCGGGCGCCCTGGGCTGCCCACCGAGGGTCTTGGCGACCGGCAGCGCGAGGCTGTCGACGCGCTCCTCGCCACGGCGCACAGCGCGGCGGGAGCGGCGCTGGCGCACGGGGCGATCGAGGTGGAACGGCACCGCCGAGCCATGGTCGGCGCCACGGGTGCCGACCGCTACTGGCTGCGGCTGCTGGGCGACCCGGAGGGCGACGGACCTTGGGGCTGGCGGATGAACGGCCACCACCTCGCCGTACACGTATTGATCACGGCGGCCGGGATGCGGGTGACGCCACACTTCATCGGTGCGGAGCCGGCGCGCATCACACACGGTCCGCAGGCCGGCCGCAGGCTGCTGGGGCCGGAGGAGGATCTGGCCCGGGAGCTGGTCACGGACCTAGATGTCGGCCGACGGGCAGAGGCGGTCTTCGCCGCCGCGCCTCCGGACGACATCTTGACCCGCGCCGACCCCTTCGCCGATCCAGACCTGCTGCCGACCGGCCTCCCGTACGGCGACATGACGCCCGGTCAGCAGCGGCTGCTTCAGCGTCTGGTGCGCCGCTACCTCGACCGCGCGCCCACGGCGTACGCGCAGGAGTGCTGGTCCGACGCCGTGGCGCGTGGACTGGACGCCCTCTCGTTCGCCTGGGCCGGTGGCCGCGCACCGGGGGACCGGCACTATTACTGCGTTCGGGCCCCGGACTTCCTCATCGAGTACGACAACACCCAGGACGGCGGCAACCACGCCCACTCGGTCTGGCGGCACGTCCGCCACGACTGGGGCGCCGACCTTCTCCGCGCGCACTACACGGAACAGCACGGGTGACTGAGCACTCGGCGCGGCCTGGACCAGGCACCTGGTCCGGCCTCGGACAGGCCTGAGCCCCGGACACATGGCGCGCCGGGGCTCACAGCGGACGAGACGGGGTGCGGTCTAGTACGGGCCGTTCACGTTGTCGATCGAGCCGTACCGGTTGGCCGCGTAATTGCAGGCGGCGGTGATGTTGGCGACGGGGTCGTAGCTGTCCGTCGACGTGCCGGGCACGTGGTAGGCCTCGAACGTGGGGGCGATGACCTGCAGGAGCCCCTTGGACGGGGTTCCGGCGACAGCGTTGGAGTCCCAGTTGTTGATGGCCAGCGGGTTGCCGGAGGACTCGCGCATGATGTTGCGGTGGATGCCCTCGTAGGTGCCCGGGATGCCCTGCTGGGCCATGATGTCGAGCGACTCCTTGATCCAGCCGTCGAGGTCGTTGGTGTACGACTTCTTCGCCTGGGCGGCGGCGGGCTCGGCGGACGTGCTCTTGCGCTCGGAGCGGTCCGCCCGCTCGGCGGACGCCCTGGAGGCGGCCGACTTCTCCGCGGGCTCGGCGGAGGCCTTCTTGCCGAGGGTGAGCTTGAGGCCGGGGTGGATCAGCCGCGGGTCGTCGCCGAGGGCGCTGCGGTTGTCCTTGTACAGCTGCTTCCAGCCGCCGCTCAGGGAGTGCTCGCGGGCGATCTTGGAGAGGGAGTCGCCCGCGACGACGACGTAGGTCTTCGCGGCGGCGGCGGGCTTGGCGGCCGGGGCGGCCTGCGCCGCGCCTGCGGAGGTCGCGCCGAGCACCGGGAGTACGAGGACGGCCCCGCCCGTGCCTGCGGCGGCGATGCCCCGGGTGAGCGGGCTGGACTTGGGACGGCGGTGCTTGCCCTTTGCAGGCATGGCGAATTCCTCTCCGTCGCCTACGAGGTGAGCTGTCGGGTTCGGACGGGAGATGTCCGGTCGCACCGGGAATGCGACTTCACCCCGAGCCGATCCGGAATGCGGATCAGCGGCTTACCTGGGTCCCCCGCTCCTGCCGTGCGTATGTGAGTGGGTGGAAGAGTTGCCGGACGGCGGCAGGATTCGGCGTTCCATCCGGATTGACGGTGACGTTAGGCGAGAAAGCCCGGACGGAACAAGACACGAATTCGCATAGGGAATGTCTGAGGTCCGCCCTTGGCGACCAGAATGCCCGGCCCCCTTTGATCGAAAAGCCCAACTTTCTTTGCGCAGAACGGAAGTGCGCTCGGCGGCTCTCGAAACCCACGGCCGCCGGTGTGACTCATTTCACCGAATTGGGCGCAGGTCGATTTACGGCTTGGCGGCGTATCAGAGCGCGCAATTTGGCGCGACTATCCCGCAATGGTGACAGAATTTCCTTCACGCCATAAACAAGTTAAATGTGCAACTTTAGCCGTAAATCTGGACATAGCGCTGAGGCTGATCGCCCTCTCAAAGCGGGCATTTCGCCGCCAGTGCCATCCCGGTGGCCCCGGACGCGGTGACGCCATGGCGACGATCCGGTGACGGCCCCTCACTAGAGTCGGCGGGCCGGTGACCGCGAGCGCGCCGCTCGGACGCGGCACCGGACGCGTCCGGCAGGAGGGGGAGGGCCGACCTGTGGCCGACGCCGCCGAAGTCATCGTCCTGCTCCGTGTTCAACTCCGTACGCCGCCGCCTCCCGCGACGGCAGCCACCGCGGATGTCCTGGACGTCCGGAACCTTCTGGAGCGGCGATTCGGCGTCACGGCGGAGCCATTGCACCCCGGTGCCGACGACCCGGCCCTCATCGGATGGCAACGGGTCGCCGTCCCCGCCGACAGGGACGCCGAGGCCGTCGCCACGGCCCTGCGCGACCACCCGGCAGTCGAGGCCGCCTACGTGAAACCACTGGCGGACCTTCCGTAACGTGGTGAAGGAGTCAGCTGTGCCACAGCGATCAGGTGCGGGGAACAGCCGGGGGAACAACCGCCCGGCTCCAGGACCAGAACCACTCTTCGGACGCCCTGAGCTGGTGTGCATCACGCGCGCCGACGCCGGGGTACGCATCACCCCGACCGGCGCGACCGCCGCCGCCGACATCTCCGTCAGCGGTCTCGACGCCGTGGCGGCCCAGGAGGACGTCACCTTCAGCCCGCTGTTCGGCGCGGACCAGGAGAGGCTGCGCGCCCAGGCGGGTGCCCCCTCGGAAGGCGCCGGTGCCGACGACGCCACGCTGGAGATCCTCGACCGGATGGGGCTCTTCTTCCATGTCGACGCTCCCACCGACCAGTTGGACGCGCTGGCCGAGCGGCTCCGCGCGTCGGACGCCGTGGAGGGCGCCTACGTCAAGCCCGCAGCCGCCCTCGCCGTCCCCGAGGTCGTACCGAAGAAGGAGAAGGAGAGCGAGGAGACCGAACTCCCGCCGCTCAACGACATGCAGCCGACGGGCGCCGACGCACCGCCCGTCTCCCCGGACTTCACCGCCCGACAGGGCTATCTCGACGCGGCTCCGGGCGGCGTCGACGCCCGCTACGCGTGGACCCTGCCCGGCGGGCGCGGCGCCGGCGTCCGCGTGATCGACTGCGAGTGGGGCTGGCGCTTCACCCATGAGGACCTGCGCCTGAACCAGGGCGGCATCGTCTCCGGCACCGGGAGCACGGACACCGATCACGGCACCGCGGTGCTCGGCGAGATCGGCGGCGACGTCAACGCGTTCGGGATCACCGGGATCGCGCCGGACACGGTCACCAGCGCGTCCGCCTTCTCCATCCCCACGGCCACGGCGATCCGGAACGCCGCCGACCGCCTCGGCCCCGGCGACATCATCCTGCTGGAGATCCACCGCGCCGGTCCGCACGCGACAGGCGTCGGCCAGGTCGGGTACATCGCCGTCGAGTGGTGGCCGGACGACTACCTGGCCATCCGATACGCCGTCAACAAGGGCATCACCGTGGTCGAGGCCGCGGGCAACGGCGCGGAGGACCTGGACCACGCCGACTACGACACCCCGAGGGCGGGCTTCCCCTCCTGGTGGCGCAACCCCTTCCGGCGCACCGCGCTGGACGCCGGCGCTGTGATCGTGGGTGCCGGGGCGCCGCCGCCCGGCACCCACGGCCGCCAGCACGGCCCGGACCGGTCCCGCCTCGACTTCTCCAACTACGGCGCCTGCGTGGACGCACAGGGCTGGGGACGCGAGGTGACCACGACCGGCTACGGCGACCTCCAGGCTGGCGACAACCAGGACTTCTGGTACACGGACCGGTTCAGCGGTACGTCCAGTGCCTCGCCGATCGTCGTGGGCGCGCTGGCCGGCACCCAGGGCGTCCTGCGGGCGAACGGCCGTATCCCGTTGTCGCCCTCTCGGGCCCGGCAGCTGCTGCGTTCCACCGGCTCACCGCAGCAGGACGCGCCGGGACGCCCGGCGACCCAGCGCATCGGCAGGCGTCCCGACCTGCGCCAGCTCATCCCGGCGGCCCTCCAGACGAGCAGCTGGGTCGGCGTCCAGTTCCGGGGCACCCTCGCCGGGAACCGCACCGGCCGCTGGTTCACCTTCAACTGGCCCGCCCACTGGCATGTGGTGTGGACGGTCGTCCCGACCAGCGTCCGCACCGGCGCCCCGCAGATCGGCTGGAAGGTCCGGGTCGAGCGGGCCAACGACACGTACGCGACGTACTGGATCGACGTGACCAACCTGGTGGCCGACTCGGTCGAGTTCGAGGCCCGGTTCGCGGTTCTCGGATGGTGACGCGCGGTTCTCCCGGTTCTCGGATGTGAGAGGAAAACGACGATGCGAGTAGGCACACAGTTCACCGGAACACTCAACCCCGGCCAGACCGGGCGCTGGTTCACCTTCAACTGGCCGCAGGGCTGGCACGTCATCTGGTACTTCATGCCGACGACACCGCAGACGGGCAGCCCGCAGATCGAGTGGGAGACCGAGGTCGAACGGGCCACGGCCACGACGGTCACGTACTGGCTGACGGTGAAGAACGTCGGCAGCACCCAGATGAACTTCGAAGGCCGGTACGCGGTCCTCAACTAGGCGAGGGGAACGGCCATGAAGGTGCACATCACGGTCACGGAGGACGCGGGCGCGGCCCCGGCGGCCGGGCCCGAGCGGCAGCTCTCCGTAGCACGGGAGGCCGCCGCCAACGCAGGGCCCGCCGCCGCGGCGGGGACTGAACAGGCCATGCCGATCGACTTCTTCACCACCACCGAACAAGCGCAATCGATACGTCCGTCGATACGTCCGTCAGGCTCCGTCATGGACGGCGGCGAAGCCCCGGCCTGGCTCGCCGAACTCGTCCGGCTCGCCGACGCCGGCGAGGTGGCCCGCCCTGGTGAGGAGTCGCAGGAGGCCCGGCAATCCTCGGCGGGCCTGACGATGGACGCCGGCAGCGCGGGGCCGGCTCCGGGCTGAGCGAGCGGCTATACGCGCGCCTCGTCCGGTTCTCCGCTGGGTCCCGCAGCTGCGGGACCCAGTCGGGATCGGGTTCGCGTACCCCAGCGTTCAAGCGATGGGCCAACGGCGCCCACAGCGGCGAAGAACGCACCGAGGAGCAGCCAGCCGATGGTGCCCATGCCGAGCACGACGGTGGTGAGGATGGCAGGGGCGAGCGCCTGGCCCGCGCTGAAGCCAAGCCCGAGAAGCCCTTGGTACTGGCCTTGGGCATGGTCTGGTGCCAGGCCGAAGCCGAGGGCGAAGCCGGCCGAGGACTCCCATATCTCCCCGAGGCTGTGGACGAAGATCGCTGCGACCACGAGGCCGGCAGCCGCCCACACGGGAGCGTGCGCGGCCAGGGCCATCATCGGACAGCTGACAAGGAAGAGCAGTCCTGCCGTGCGGAACGCCTTGCCGCCATCGCGAGGCGTTTCGATGCGGGATCCGATTCTGGTCTGCAGGAGGACGCAGACTCCGGAATTGATCGCGGCTACCGCGGCCACGGTCCAGCGCGGTGCGTCCGTGTGCTCTGAAATCCAAATCGGCAGAAGCAGCGACACCACCGGGTACTGCAGCCCCATCGCACCATAGAGGGCTGCGAAGGTCACGAACGGACGGTCGGTGAGAGCGATCCAGCGGCGCTGCTGCAACGGCGGCGCCAATGCCCTGTAGTTGGGGAGCAAGAACAGGAGCAGGGCGCACAGCGCAAAGCTGGCCGCATTGCCGAGAATCAGTACGAGGTAGGCAGTGCGAGTATGCGCGGCAACCGCAAATCCAGCACCCACGGTCCCCAGAACGACGCCCAAATTGACGTAAGTTCGGAGCTTTGCCCTGAACAGCGCCGGGCGGTCAGTGCCGACCCGGACCACGAGGGCTCCCCAGGCCGCGCCGCCGGCGGCTGCGGCAAGCTGGTCAATGGTGGCGATGACCGTGAGGGCGGCCCAGCTCTCGACAAGCACAAGAGCGGACATCGCCACTGCTTGAACCATCAGAGCGACCATCATGATCGTGCGCGGCCCACGTCGATCGGCCAGGTGACCTCCCGGTATCCCCGCGAGCAGCCCGATCAAGCCGGCGACGGTGAGGGCGACACCCACCTGCACCGCCGGCAGATCCACGACCAACGTGAAGTAGAGGGCCGACGCAGTGTTGAAGAGCCCATTGCCGACGCGATTCACGAAGCTGGCCAGGATCAGTACACGCTCCGACCTGCTGTCCCCCGCTATGCGCTGCGCTATTCGGCCGGGCGATCTCCCCTTGATCATGGCCGCAGGCTAACAGCGGCCGCACACACCGTCAGTGGCGCGAAGTTGAACCGGCTGCTGTCCTGCCTGAACCGAACTCGGGAACCGTTTCCCCAGATCTTGCGTGACGTCTTTGACGTGTTGTCGGCTGGTGATGAGGGGATCGAATGAGAGCGCGGACGATGGCGAGCGTGGCGGTATCGGCCTGTGTGGTGCTGGTGGCGTGCGCGTGCGGTCCTGACAAAGCGAAGGAGGACACGGACGCGAAGTCTTCGCAGCCGTCCACGTCCACGTCCCCACCGGCCGAAGAGCAGTCGGCCACGCCGTCCGCCTCCGCTCGGACCGAGAAGCCGTCGGCAGAGCCGACCGGCGACCAGCCCGCGCCCAGGACGAAGGCGGGCGCGATCAAGCGGTACGAGCAGTACCTCCACGCGCTGGGCCGTGAGGACATCGACACGGTCTGCGAAGTGGCCCGGCCCGCCGCGAAGAAGGCAGAGGACCAAGGTCTTGGCCCGTGCACGTCGACGTACGCCACCGTGTTCCAGATGATCTCGCCCGCGCAGAAGAAGGCCCTGAAGACGGCGACGGTCGACCCGCAGCGCGTCGCCGTGCGCACGCCCGTCAAGATCGAAATGCCGGTCGAATCAGTCAGGGCTTCGGTCACCTTCTCCGAGAGCGACCTCGGCAGTTACACCCTGGAGTACCTCAAGAACGACTGGTACATCACCGAGTGAACCCGACGCACCGTACGCGTAGCCGCCCGACCGGCTCCGCCCTCTGTGCCTGCTCACGCGTCCGTTAGGCGGATGTTAGTGGGGTGGGAGCTCGGCGTTAGTGGCCCCGATCAGAGTGGGTGTTGTTCCAAGGAGCGAACAACACCCACTACCTACGGGGGATCTGCCATGCGTTCCAACACCACTGTCCGTGCTACTCGTCGCCGCACTCTGCGTGTTGCCGCCGCGGCCCTGGGCGTGGCCGCGGGTCTCTCCCTCACGGCCTGCAACGGCGATGACGTCACGGGGCAGGGCGACCCGTCGTCGGCGTCCAGTGAGTCTTCCTCAAGCGGCGGTTCGGGTACGGGCGGCTCGGATCAGGGCGGTTCGGGCTCGGGCGGTTCGGATCAGGGCGGCGGCAAGGACTCCTCCGGGAGTTCCGGCGGGCAGGGCACGGCCGCCGGGACCGGCTCCAACGAGAACGGCAAGACCGGCAAGTGCCGCACCGACGAGCTGGACATCACGGCGATGGACAGCACCATCGGCGGCGACACCGAGGGCACCGTCGCCGTGACTCTGGAGAACGGCGGCGGCCGGGACTGCGCGCTGTCCGGGTTCGCGGGTGTCGACCTGAAGACCAGTGAGGGGGCGCTGTCCGCGCAGCGCAGTGGTCAGCCGGCCGAGCGGATGATCCTCAAGGACGGGGAATCGGTGTCCTTCGGCATCAACTACCCGATGAACGACTCGGGCGGTTCCGGTGTCAGCGTCACGGGTCTTGTGGTGACCCCGCCGGGCGAGACGAAGTCGGTCTCCCTGGAGTGGCCGGGCGCAAAGACGTTGCCCGTCACCGACGGCTCCGGCTCCCCGGTGAAGGTCGGCCCGATCGGAAGCGCCGGCCAGGGCGGCTGACCCCCACAACCATCGCGATCCTCAGGGGCTGATCTCCTACGCCCGACGGCGACAGGGTGCGACCGCCGTCATCTCCGGGCAGAGTTGAACGCGAGGTCATGCCAATGACGCACGTGGTGAAAGACAGCTGAACTGACGCGAGGTGCTCTCGCGGAACCGGGGCGCGATCAATGTTCCGTACGCAGGCGGCCGAAGACGGTGACGAGCTGCTCGCCAGGCTCGCGGCGTTGACCTCCCGGGCCCGGGAACTCGCGGAGATGCAGCGCTCCCGGGTCGAGCTGGCAGTGGCCCTGCAGCGCGGCATGCTGCCGCACGACCTTCCGCACCCTCCCGGCGTCCGGCTGGCCGTGGGCTACATGCCCGCCAATCACGGCCTCAACGTCGGGGGAGACTGGTACGACGCCTTCACCATGCCCGACGGCCGTATCGGCCTGTCCATCGGAGACGTGCAGGGGCACAACATCAAGGCCGCCGCGTTCATGGGGCAGGTCCGGGTGGGCCTGCGTGCGCTGGCCTCGGTCACGGGAGACCCTGGGGAACTGCTCGCGCGTACCAACGATCTCCTGGTTTCCCTGGGCGAGGACCTCTTCGCCACATGTACGTTTCTCCGGCTCGATCCGGCCACCGGCGTCCTGGAGTGCGCTCGGGCCGGCCACATTCCCCACATCTGGGCCACGGCCGACGGCCGGTCCGGTGTCGACGAAGGAGAATGCGGTCCCCCGCTCGGCGTACTCGAAGGCGCCGAGTATCCCGTGGTGTGCCACCGGCTCACCACGGGTGGCGTCGTCGTGCTGCTGACCGACGGGGTGGTCGAGGGGCCGACACTGAGCCTCGACGAAGGCCTGCACCGGGTGATGCGGCTCGCCGAGATCACTGCCGCTGCCGGACTGGGCATCAACGCTCTCGCAGGCGGTGTGATGCGGCTGGCGGACACGGTGGGCCATGAGGACGATGCCGCCGTCCTCATCATCGGCCACGACGACAGCGACCTGTAGACCTGCCCACCGCGCACCAGAGGAGACAGACGGGGGGAGGGGGGATGAGCGCCCCCTGAAGACTGCGGACGAGCCCGGACACCGACACGGGCGCTCGCATGGCCGAAATGGTCCGCTCGGTGTCTGATGGCTGCTGTGTTGCTGACCCGGCGGTTCCGGCTGTCCTTGGAGGTAGTCCTCAAGACAGCGGCCGTTGCCGCCTGCTATTACGTGGCCGGGCGGCTGGGCCTGCTCGGTCGACTCACTGTCGAAGGAGTGATCGTCACCCCCATTTGGCCGCCCACCGGCGTGGCCGTCGCCGCCCTGCTTGTCTACGGCATGTCGGTCTGGCCCGGGATCGCCATCGGGTCCTTCCTCGTCATCGCGTCCCTCACCACCCCTCAGCCCACCACCCTCGTCACCGTGGCGGGAAACACCCTCGCCCCGCTCTGCGCCTATCTGATGCTGCGCGGGGTCGGCTTCCGGGTCGGAATCTCACGTCTGCGGGACGGTCTCGCCCTGGTCTTCCTCGGCGGGCTCGTTGCCATGCTGATCAGTGCCACGGCGGGGGTCGGGCTGCAGGTGGTCACCGGCGGACTGGCGACGGGGCAGTTCTGGTCCGTGTGGCTGGCGTGGTGGGTGGGCGACGCGATGGGCGTCCTGCTCGTCACTCCGCTCCTGCTCGTGCTGGCGGGAGCCACTGGACCACTGCAACTGAGGCGCTGGAAGGAGATGCTGTGCCTCGCCATCGCGGCCGTGATCGTCATACCTCTGGCTGTGCTCGGCGATTTGAGCCTGCTTTTCCTCGTCTTTCCGCTGCTCATCTGGGCGGCGTTGCGCTTCCAGCTGGCCGGGAGCATGGTGTGCGCGCTGTTCGCGTCCGTGCTCACCACCTTCGAGGCGAATACGCAGCAAGGCGCCTTCCTCCACCTGTCGGCCATCGAGGTCATGACCAAACTTCAGGCATTCAACGGTGCCACTGCGCTGACGGCGCTCCTGCTGTCCGCCATGGCGGCCGAACAGCGCGCCACCCGCCGATCGGTAGAGAGCGCCTGTAAGGAACTCGCCGAGGTACTGGAGCACCTAGCCGCGGGAGAATCCCCACCCGAACAGCCCGCCAGGCACGCCGCCGGCCTCCACACCGACGACACGGCGCCGGGGACGGGGAGCTACCGGGACGTGCGTTGACCGCGTTGATGACTCAGGCAGACGCGGCTCGCAGAGTCCGGCCGCCCGCATCCACCCCGAGGCCCACATCAATCATCCGGAAGTACGCACCTGGCGCCCCCGCTGATCCTGTCTGCGAGCCATAGTCGCGCTCGACACCCTCTCGATCGACCACACGATCTCGCCTGGTGGGCCGCGGGATGCCGGGGCGTGCGGACGCGTCGAGGGTGGGGGCGAGGTGCTGTTTGCATGTGTGATGCGAGGCCGGGATTTTGATGCGTTTATGCATGGTGGTGGGGTAGGGCGGCCGCCATGGTTGTGGGTCTGGAGGAGTCGTTGCGGCTTTCCGTGGCGGCGTTGATGCAGGCGACGGGGCAGTCGCAGCGGGTGGTTGCGGGGGTGCTGGGGCTGACGCAGGCGCAGGTTTCGCGTCGTCAGTCGGGCGCCAGTTCGTGGACTTTGCGTGATGCCGATGCCCTGGCCGGGTTCTACGGTATCGACGTGCTGGATCTGTTGGCGGGTCCGACCAGGGCATGTGAGGCACTGATGGCCCGCCAAGATAGCCGTGCCGGCACGGCGAAAGGGGCAGCGCGGTGAGTGGCGTCGGTGATTTCGATGCGATCGATTCGCTGCTCGCGGCGGTCGGTCCGGAAGCCGGGCTCCCGGCTCCGGCGAGGCGGCAGGAGCTGCGGGAGCTGGCGCGGCTGTCGAAGGCGCAGGTGGCGCGGGCGCTGGGGGTGAGCCCGTCGACGGTTGCCGGGTGGGAGTCCGGCAGGGATCCGGTCGGTGAGATCCGTACCAAGTACGCGTATCTGCTGGACGGACTGAGCGCCAAACTCGCCACCGAGGCCGAGCCGGTGGGCGGGCAGTCCGCTGCCGACGAGGTCGGGCCGTCCGCTGCCGAGCAGCAGCCTCCGGCCCCGGCTGCTTCCCCGGCAGCTGATGTTCCTTCGCCGGAGTGCGACCAGCACGCCGACGAGGTGGAGGTCCTCGCGGTGGAAGAGCCGTGCGTGCTGTGCGGGGCTCCGGCCCGGCACCGGGTGGCGGGTTTCGTCCAGCACCTGGATCCCTCTGACTGTCGGCCGATCGCGGCGGGTGCCTCTGTGGCCGAGCCCGCGGCTGCCGAGCAGCCGGTGCAGCAGGCCTCCGAGTCGACGTCGAGCACGCCACGCACCCCCGCTCCAGGTGTGAAGGTCGTGCCGGTCGGGCGTCGCGTGCGGGCGGCATCGGACATGCCGGACCTGATCGGTGAGGCTGTCGCAGCGGCGCTCGCCGAGCACGCGGGCGATGTGGAGGCAGCGACCGCGGCGCTGGTCAAGCGGGCGATCCCGGACGCGATGGCGCTGCTGGACGAGACGCGCAAGGGCGGCCGCTACGACATCGTCGCCCACCCGTGGATGCCCGACGTGCTGCGCAAGCAGTCGGCCCGCGGAGCGGACCAGATCTGGGAGGCCGCTCGAAATGGACCCGCCCCGAACTGCCGCCCGGCGCCCACGCGGTGACCGCGCTCGACATCAACGGGGCCTACCTCTCCGCACTGAAGACGCACCTGCCGCTCGGCAAGCTGGAGCACAGCACAGGCTTCGACCACGACCGCCGCCGTGCGGGCATCCACCTGATCACCCCGCCTCACTGGGCGCACAACGACGTACTGCCCAACCCCATCGGCAACCGCGACGAACCCGGCCCGCTGTGGGTGACTGAGCCGACCTTGCGCCTCCTGCTGCGGCTCTCGTCGCCGAAATACGGTCTGTGCGACCCCCCCTGAGATCCACGAGTCCTACACCTCGGGCGCCACCGAAGGCTTGCTGGAGAAGTTCCGCATCGCCCTCAAGGACGCCCGCGACACGGCGATCGCCGAGGACGATGAGGTGACCTTGGAGTACGTGAAGGCGATGTACTCCAAGTTCGTCTCGACCCTCGGTGAATCGAACTACAACCGCCAGATCTATCGCACGGACTGGATGCACCTCATCCGCTCCCAGGCGTTCTCGAACCTGTGGATGAAGGCCTACAAGGCGCATGAGGAGGGCCTGATGGTGGTGCGTGCGATGGGCACCGACGAACTGCACGTGGCCGGTGCCTGGCAGGGTGTCTTCCCCGAGGGACGTGCGGTTACCGAAGTGAAGGTCAAGGACCACTACACCGTCGGCACCCCCGCCCCGGCGGACGCGCCGGCCAGTCAGGACTGAGAGGGGGAAGGAGAGCGAAGTGCCCTAGCGCACACACGACTTCGGCAAGTTCGATGCCCGCGGTCTGGCCCGCCTGCACTACCTCACCAAGACCGACCACGCCCGTGCCGCAGCACGGGCCGTGGGATTGACGGTCACCGACCGCATGATCAAGGCCTGGCTCGACGGAAAGCGCGGCCCGTCGAAGAGGAACCTCGAGAAGGCCGATGCGGCCTATCGCACCGTGCGCCGCCAGAACGTGGCCCGCTACCTGTTGGGCCGCCTCAACGCCCGCGGCCGCGGTTCCCGCGTCGAGCTGCACCCCCTCAACCAGTCCCAGGTCGCACGGCCTCACCAGCGGGTCCTGCAGTTCCGCACGCTCAACATCCGCCGCTGGGACCGCATCGTGGGGGCCTGGGCGGATAGAGACGAGCAGGGACTCGACGACGCGTGGGTGGACCAGATCGTCGGCCTCGGCTCGGACTGGGGCCAGTACGAGTACGTCTCCAACGTCGGCTTCGCCGCCTGACGCCCAGGGCGGTCAGAACAACGCCGGCGGCGGCCATCGGACGCTGGGGCGGTTGCGCTGGGACTGGTACCAGCGCGGGGAGTACGGCACTGAGCTCCTGGGCGATGTCGCCGGCCGCACTGTGGTGGAAGTCGGCGCGGGTGCCGGGACGCAGGCCGCGTACGTCGCCCAGGAACTCGCACCGGCCCGCGTCACGGCCATCGACAGCTCACCGACACAGCACGCCCGTGCCCATCCAACGCGCCGACCACACTGAAGAACGCTCCTACGGCTCCGCCACCACCGGGGGCTTCGAGGCCGCCGACTTCGCCCGCCGCGTGGATGCCATGGGGGGTGACGTGACGGCCGCTGTCCACCGGTGGTTGGTGGACAGCGGCCGGATCCACCCCGAAGCGCACATCACCCACCTCGAGGTACGCACCTGGCGCCCACGCTGACCCCGCCCGCCCGGTTAAAGCCGGCCCATTCCTCGTCCCCGCGGCCGTCCGGACGGTCCGGTATTACGATCGCCAGACGGGAGTTCACCGAGGGGGCGGGCCAGTGACTGCGCTGAGCGAGGGGTCGAACGCCGGAGTCGGCGGCCGGGTGTCGCTGGACGCGGACCGGATCAAGCATCTGGAGTTCATCCAGGCGGTCATCACCCGCATGGGCACCAACTCCTTCCTCGTCAAAGGCTGGGCCCTGACCCTGGCCGCCGGTCTACTCGCTCTCTCCGCCAGCCGCCTGAGCTGGCAGATAGGCGCCGTCGGTGTGGTGCCGCTGCTCTGCTTCTGGTATCTCGACGGCTTCTTCCTGCGCCAGGAACGGCTCTTCCGCCGCCTCTACGACGACGTACGCCGCCCCGACAGTCGGGTTGAGCCGCTGTCCATGAACGTCGGCCCGTACCTGGATCAGACGCCGTGGGCGGGTATCACGTTCTCGCAGACGCTGCTGCTGTTCTACGGGTCGCTGTTGGGGGCGGAGTTGGCGATCGTCGTCATCGCGCTCTGAGACCAGAGTGCCTGAGGATCCGTCATGTCGATTACTCGGCGGGCGAGTTCGTTCATCACTGCGGCGTCGTCCGGGGGACCCTCTCCCTTCGGCGGCCAGATCGCGCCCATCGCGTCGCCGGGCCAGCGCGGTACGAGGTGCACATGGGTGTGGAACACGGTCTGCGAGGCCGCCCCGCCCGTGGAGTTGATGACATTCAGGCCCTCGGGCTCCAGCGCCGCGCGCAACGCCCGGCCCACCACCAGCACCGACTGCATCAGCCGCCGCACGCCAGTCTCGTCCATCGCCCACAGGTCCGCCGAGTGCACCCTGGGCACGACCAGTGTGTGTCCCTTTGCCGCGGGGGTCAGCGGGAAGAAGGCCAAGGTGTGCGCGTCGGCGTACAGCACGCGTGCCCGGCTCGGGTCCGCGACGATGCCGCAGAAGGCGCAGGCCTCGTCGTCCATGGGTCCCATGCTCCCTCGTACGGCTGGATCGGTCACGTTCGGCACGTCGCGCTCCTCGCCTCTCTGGTAGGAACGCTGGCAATGATCTCTGGCGGGCGGGGCGTGGCGGGGACGAATGGGGGCGGGGACGGCGGCATGGGCGGCATTTTCATCAACTACCGCAGGGGTGGGCATGAGCACGTCGTGCACCGGCTGTACCGGGAGCTGACAGGGAACTTCGGCGAGGACCAGGTGTTCCTGGACCGTCAGTCCATCGTGCCGGGGCAGCAGTATTCGGATGTGCTGCGGGAACGGGTGGCCGACTGCGAGGTGCTGCTCGTCGTGGTCCACCCGGGGTGGGCGGACGCGCGGGACGAAGCGACCGGTGCGCGGCGGCTGGACCTGGAGACGGACTGGGTCCGCCGGGAGATCGACCAGGCCCTGCAGGACGGCAAGACCGTCATCCCCTTGTTTCTGGACGGCGCCGAGCCGCCGACGGCCGAGCAACTGCCGGAGCGGATCCAGAAGTTGGAGGTCAAGAACGGCCAGTGGCTGCGGCAGGGGGCGTACGACTCCGATCTGGCGGAGCTGATCGCGGCACTGGAGGACAAGGTGTCCAAGACCTGGGAGCCGATTCCGCCGCCCTCGCCGCCGTACCGGCCGGGCCGGTGGCTGGGCGTCGTCACCGCGGTGCTGTCCTGCGCCGTGCTGGTCACGGTCCCCGCGCTGCCCCAGGACGACGGCTGGGTCCGCACGGACGGCCTCCCCTTCACCCTCTACGCCACCATGTTCTCCTGTCTGCTGATGCTCGCGCCGCTGATCGCGGTCACCGTCGTCCGCCTCCTGTTCCGCCGGCCTCTCGACATCTGGGAGCGGGACCTGCATGCGGTCAAGCATCAGACGTACGTCCGGCAGACCTGGCCGCTCGCCGCGGGCCTCCTGCTGATCGCGGTGTTCGGTGCCCTGTCGATGTGGGGCGACGGCGGCACGCTGGCCTCCTTCGCCCTGCTGCTGGTCCTGGGGTTCGCCATCGTGCGCACTGCCGCCCTCAATATCCGTCTCCAACGGCGGGAGAACGACCTGTGGGAGCGCTGGCCGCACTGCCTGCCCGCGCCGGCGACCCGCATGGTGCTACGCCGGGCCGTCGCGCGGCTGGACCTCCGCCTGCGTGAGATGCGGACGCCACTCTCCCGGGAACAGCGGGAGAAGGCGCGGTGGGAGCTGGCCGACCTGAGCAAGGCGCTGCGCCGGGTGACGGGTGAGGCGGAACGGTCGCGTCGGGCGTGGCTGCGGCAGGACCACCCGTGGCTGTTCGGCTTCTACGCGCTGTGGCTGGCCCTGACCGCGGCGTCGGCCCTGGCGTCCGGGCTCGCCTTCAGCAGGGCGGAACACGGGACGACACGCGTCCACGTCGCGCTCGCGATCGTGACACTGATCGGCGCCGCCCTCGCGCTGGCCACCGCGGAACTCGGCCACCGGCTCCAGCGCCGGCAGCGCACCCAACTGGTGCGGGAGGCCAGAGACCGCATCGACAAGCTCGCCGCCCGGGTGACCACCCTGAGCACCCACGCCCGCACCAAGCCGTCCGCCCCGGCACCCCGCCCCGAGGAGTACCCCGAGCCCGACTAGGCCGCGTATCGAGTCGTGATCAATCTGTGGGGTTTGCCCTCGCGACGGAGGTTGGAGCGGTATGTCTTCTTGCTTTGCCTTGGTGGACTTGCGCGATGGGCAGGCTGAGCCCCCGTGGTGTGGGGCCTGTGGGTGTGGGGTTGCCGAGGTGCAGGCTCATATGTACCGAGGCAAGGCCCTGCCGAGGGTCGGCTGACCGGGCGACACCGCTCACCGCCAGTGCGTACACAGTCGGTGACACCAGTGCGCTTGACCGTTCTCATTCGGTCGGTTGAACAATCCGAAAGAGAGGCTTGAGGGGCCAATGCGATCGCAGCCGGGTGCCTTCCTTGCGGCAATGCCCTCATCTGGGTGACGGGGCGCTTCCAGGCGCACTGGCAGTCCCCAAGCCGTGCACTCTGGTCCTCGCGGGTAGGTAATCGGGCAGTCACGGGGGGCGTTGATGGATCCGTTGGTGCTGGCAGCGGCAACGGCGCTGGTAGGTGCCATGGCCACAGACGCCTGGCTGCATGCCAAAACAGCAGCCGTGACATGGTGGCGCAGCGTCAGGCCGGAGCAGGAAGCCGAGGTGCACCACGAGTTGGAAGAGGCTCACTCGCTACTTCTTACAACCCGCGAGCGTGGCAACGAGGATGTGGAACAGGCGCTGGTGGGGGCCTGGTGTGTGCGGCTGCATCAGCTGTTGTCGGATTCTCCAGAAGTGATGACGGGGCTGCGCGAGCTCCTCGACGACCATCTTCGCCCCGCCGCCGCATCCCACGAGCGCCCCGAGACCGCGCCGGTGACGGTGCAAGCCGAGGCCAGAGACAGTGCACGTATCTATGTAGCCGGTCGGGACCAACACATCACCGGTCATTGAACGCCTGCTCTTGCAGCGGTGATGTCGGCCCTGGGCGATGCCTCGATGTCCATGCGACAGACGCAGCGCGCATCTATGCGGCAGGACGTGACCTCTACGTCGGTTCGCCCCCACCAGCAGTAGCAGCTGTGGCGGTGCGGACCTTGCCACGGGACACCATCACTTTTACCGGCCGCCACAACGAGGTGGAATGCCTGCTGACGCGCGCAGCGTCGACACAGGGACACGGCATCCACATCGTCAGCGGCATGCCCGGAGTGGGCAAAACCGCCTTGGTGGTGCACGTCGCCCACAGGTTGGCGACCTCCTACACGAGCGGGCAGCTCTTCGTCCGCCTCCATGCCCATACCCCTGGCCGCGCCCCGGCCGACCCCGCCGACGTGCTCGAATCGCTTCTGACTTGTCTGGGCGTGGAACCCCGGCACATTCCCCACGGCTTGGACGCGCGGTCAGATCTCTGGAGGGACCGCCTGGCCGGACGGCGGATGCTGCTGGTCCTCGACGACGCCGCGTCCAGCTCACAGGTCGAGCCACTGCTGCCGGGGGAACCCCAGTGCCTGGTCATGATCACCAGCAGGCGTCGTCTGACCCTTCTCGAAGGAGCCGCAGCCCTTCCCCTCGGCGTGCTCTCGGCTCAGGATGCGAGCCTGCTGTTCACACGGCTGGCCGATCGATCCACAGACCTGTCCCAGGCTGACGCTGTAGCTGACATCAATCGGCTGTGCGGACGCCTGCCACTCGCAATCGCCCTGCTCGCAGGCCGCCTCTCCCACCGACCGCACTGGGACTTGACCACATTCGCCCACGACCTGGCCTGCGCCCAGGACCGATTGGAGCAACTGGCCACAGGAGACCTCGCCACCGCCGCCGCCTTCACGATGTCCTATCGCACACTGCCACCTGACCGGCAGCGGCTCTTCCGCCTCCTGGGCCTGAGCCCTGGGGCCGACACCGACGTGTACGCCGCGACCGCACTGGCCGGTGCGCCTCTGCCCGTCGTCCAACGGGATCTCGAAGCCCTCTACGACGACCACCTCATCGACTCGCCGACGCCCGGCCGATACCGCCTCCACGATCTGCTCCGCATGTACGCGCGCGACCTGGCAGAAACCGACCCCGCAGCCGAGCGCACTGCCGCCGTCGACCGGCTGCTGGACTACTACGGCCTCACTGCCGCAGCCGCCCGCCATCGAGCCACCGGCTGCCAGGATCCACTACCTCTTGGCCAACCACTGTTTACTCTCCCTCAGCACGCCACACGCCAGCGCGCTGTGCAGTGGATGCGCACAGAGCACGTCAACCTCAGAGCATGCGTCCTCTATGCGGCCGAAACGCACCGACACACGCACCTCGTCCGGCTCACCGAGTCCATCGCCGACTTTCTCTACGACAGTGGTCACTGGGACGAGGGTGCCCGACTCCACGAGATCGCCGTCCGATCGGCCCATGAAGCTCACGATCCGCGAGCCACGGCAACCGCCCAGTACCACCTGGGCCGCATCCGCGCGGCGACGGGCCACTACGAGCAGGCCGCATCCCTGCTGCGGAGTTCGGCCCAACTCGCCGGTGCCGAAACTCCTTCCGTGCGGGCCGGTTCCCTGTGCGCACTGGGACAGGTGCATTTCGCCACCGGTAACTACGCCGAGGCGACGCGTCACCTGCGCGAAGCACTGAAGCTTCGCCAAGCGTGTGCCGACCAGCTCGGCGCAGCAGACGTGTTGTGGGAGCTCGGCCGCGTACAGGACATCACCAGCGACTTCGCGCAAGCCGCACACCTCGCCCAACAGGCACTGGATATCCACGCCTCGGCCGACTACCAGCCTGGGCAGGCAAAAGCTCTGTGGCTGTTGAGCCGGATCCGCCACATGACCGGCCATTACATAGAGGCCGAACAACTGGCCAGGCAGGCCCTGGAGATCCACCGCGCGCTGCAAGAACGCACCGGTGAAGCAAACGCACTGTGGGAGCTTGGCCGAGTGGCGTGCGGGAGAGGAGATCCGTTGTCAGCCGGCCGTTCTGCTCAGCAAGCTCTCACCCTCTACCAGGATCTGGGCGATCGGTTGGGAGAGGCCAGCGCACTGTGGCTGCTGAGCCGGATCCTGTTGGCGGCACGCGAGGTGACGGCCGCCGAGGACCTGGCGCAGCAGGCCCTTTGCTTGTACCGGGAACTCGGCAATCAACACGGCGAAGCCAACGCACTCCTGGAACTGGGCCGGGCAAAAGCCCTGACGCACCATCACGCGGAAGCCACTGTGCTACTGGCTCGCGCCCGTGAACTCTTCAGATCGGCAAAGGATGTCCAGGGCGAGGCAGAAGCCATCAACAGCAGCGGTGACCTACTGGCGGTGACAGATGTCCCCCGCGCCTTGTCCGCCTACGAACAAGCCCTGTGCCTCGCGCGGAAGGCCGAAAGCCCCAAGGACCAAGTCGACGCTCTCGAGGGCGCGGCACGCTGTCATCAGTACAGAGGCCAGCAGCGTCTCGCGCTTTCCTGCTGGGTGGAGGCTGCCCATCTGCACCATCAGATGGGCACCCGGTCGGCTCACTCCGCGTCTGCGATCCTTGCCGCCGTACTGCTGGCCGCAGGCCCGGCCTCTACCCGGCAGATCGGCGAAGTGCTGGGCATGGATGCCGGGGTGAGGGGCAAGCTGGAGCCTCCCCCCCCCGTACAGCGGCCGGACGTAACTGAGGTGCCCCCGGCGGCTGTTGGAATGGTTTGACGAGAACCAAAGAGCCCGCCGGGGACACCGCTGTCGATGGATGGGCGAAGAAGTCCCTAGTCCACGAGCCCCGCATGGTGCGCCAGGATCGCCGCCTGGACGCGGTTGGTGAGGGAGAGCTTCGACAGGATCCGGCTGATGTGGGTCTTTGCGGTGGCCTCGCTCACGTGCAGGGCCGCGGCGATGCCGGTGTTGGAGAGGCCGCCGCTCAGGGCGATCAGGACCTCGCGCTCCTTTTCCGTCAGGGCCTCCAGGCGGCTGCGGGCCTCGGAGCGGCGGCGCTGCCGCCCGGCGGAGGGGCCGTCGTCGTCCTCCGCGAAGCGGCGGATGAGGCGGCGGGTCACCTTCGGGGAGAGCATCGCGTCGCCGCGGGCCGCGCTGCGCACCGCAGCGATCATGTCATCCGCGGTGGCGTCCTTCAGCAGGAAACCGACCGCCCCGTGACGTAGCGCTGTCTGGACGTACTCGTCCAGGTCGAAGGTGGTCAGCACGACGACGTGCGGCGGGCGGGGTGAGCGGGTGAGGCGCTCTGTGGCGGTCAGGCCGTCGGAGCGGGGCATCCGGATGTCCATCAGGACGACGTCCGGCTCCAGGGCGGCGGCCATCGACACCGCCGTATTGCCGTCCGATGCCTCGCCCACCACTTCGATGTCGGGGGCGGACGCCAAGATGGTGCTGAGCATGGAGCGCACCATCCACTCGTCGTCCACGATCAGGACCCGGGTCGTCGTCTCGCTCATCGCGTGGCTTCCATGCGGGTGGGCTGCTTCTGGGGTACGTCGTCCAGCGGGATCTCGGCGGCGATCTCGAAGCCGCCTTCCGGGGTCGGACCTGCGGTGAGTTCGCCGCCGACGAGCCGTATCCGTTCGGCGATGCCGAGCAGGCCGTGGCCGCCGCTGGGCAGACCGGAGGGGTTGCCGCCGATACCGTGCTGGTTGATCACCGTGAGGTGCAGCAGCCGGCGGGTGCAGTGGACTCGGACGTGGGTTTCGGCGTCGGCGGCGTGCTTGTGGACGTTGGTCAGGGCCTCCTGCACCACCCGGTAGACGGCGTGCTCGATCAGGGCCGGCAGCTCGGGTGGGCGGTTGGTGCCGTGCTCTCCGGTCAGTTCGAGGGTGGCCGGCGTCCCCAGGCTGCGGGAGTCGGCGATCAGGGTCTCCAGCTCTGCCAGGCCGGGCTGCGGAGCGAGCGGCGCCTCGGATCGGGTGTGCAGAACCTCCACCAGCGAGCGGAGCTCGGTCAGTGCCTCGCGGCCGATCGCGCCGATCTGCTTGCCCATGTCGACGGCGGACGCGCCCTTGGTCGCCTCGAGGGCGGTCGCGTGCAGCACCATCAGGGACACGCGGTGGGTGACGACGTCGTGCATGTCCCGGGCGATCTGGGCGCGCTCGTCGCTGCGGGCCTGCAGCACCCGCTGCTGCTGATCGCGCTCGGCCCGCTCGGCGCGCTCGCGCAGCTCGGCCATGAGGCGGCGGCGGGCGCCCATGTACAGGCCGAGCAGGGCCGGGAAGACGCAGATGCCCACGCTCATGATTGCTGCGTCAAAGCCGCCGCCCCGCCATATCGGCAGGGCGACCACCGTGACGGCGACTGTGGAGGCGACGGCGACCCGGCGCCAGGAGGCGGCGCGGTCGGCCAGGGTGTACTGCGCGAACACCACGGCGATCCAGGCCGAGAGCACCACATAGGCGCCCAGCGCAGCCAGCAGAAGCAGCTCGGGACGGCGCTGACGGAACCATGACGCGAGGCCGACGACCAGCCCGACCGGGATCGCCACGAAGAGCGGCGGGTGCGCGGCAAGGTAGTCGAACTGCGCGGGCATCCCGTCGATGGCGGCCGTGGCCGCGGCGAAGGCCAGCGCCACGAGGGCGCCCTCCACCGGCCGCAGGCGTTCCCGGTGGCCCGTCAGGCGACTGTCCCATGTCATGGCTGCAGGCTAGCGGCGGTGCGGGAGGGCACGCGTCAATCGATAGTTGTACGCAGCATCGCCCGGCCCGCAACTTTCCGCCGAGGAAGAGAGCGAGGATCGGCGGATGCCCGGCCGGTGCGGTGATCGCCACGCTGCCGGCATGCCTGAGATCACCGAATCCACCACAGCAGAGCGCCGCCGCCTCCGGCTCCTCGCCGACCAGATCACCCGCGACCTCCGCCGGCCACGCAGACGCCCAACACAGCCGCCGTCTACCACGGCCCGACGGTCGCAGGGCCGGGGGTGACGGTCATGGCCATGTACGTAACCGCAGCCGGACTTGAGCTCGCGCTGGGCATCGTCCTGCTCCCCGCCTGGCTGATCGCCGCCGTCACGACGGGCCTGCAGCCAGGCCGCCGCACCGCCGGCCGCATGCGGCGGATGTCCCGTATCGCGCTGGTGCTGGTGGCCCTCGCCCTGCTGCTCACCGCGGCCAGGCTCGTCACGTACGGGCTGCTCGCCCTTCATGGGTGGGCGTTCGTCGGCGACCGGCGGCTGTTCACCACCTTCGTCATGCTGCTCCCGGCCGTGATCGCCACCGTCGCTTGGACGGTGCCGTGGCTGATATCCGCCGCCCGGATGCGGCTGCCCGACCGGGATGCGCTGGTGCCGCTGGATGAGCAGTCGCGCGCCCGGTCCCCGCGCCACGTCGTGCCGCCCAGGGTCGCGGCCTTCGGCGGCTTCGCCTGCCTCGCGCAGATCTTCCTGCCACCGGACCGGTCGTTCTGGATCAGTCTCGTCGCCTACGGGTTGATCACCGCCGCAGTCGCCGGGCTGCTGGTCTGGCGTGCCAACGCGCGGCTGCAACGCCTGTTCACGGGCCGTGAGATCCCCCGGCGACGGGCACTGGCGGTCCGGCTGGGTACGGCCGTGGTGGCGCTCGGCACCGTGGTGGGGCTGGTCAACTACGGGATCGCCGACAGCCGGCTTCCGCACACCTTCTCGATGATGAAGGGCAGAGCCGACTGGGGCGGCGGTGCCGCCGGGCAGCACCACGACATGGCCGGCGGCCACCACATGGCCTCGGGCACCAGCGGGGCGGACGAGGTGTCCGTCGATAAACTGCGCGGTCCCAGAAGCGGTACGCCCGACCGGCGCTTCTCCCTCACCGCGCAGGCCAAGAAGGAAAAGCTGGCCTCCGGCAAGACGGTTGACGCCTGGACGTACAACGGCCAGGTCCCCGGCCCTCAACTGCGGGTCACCGAGGGCGATCTGGTCGAGATCAAGCTCCGGAACGAGCTGCCCGGCAAGACCCCTGTCACCATCCACTGGCACGGCGTCGACGTCCCCAACGGCGAGGATGGCGTGGCCGGCGCCACCCAGGACGCGGTGTTGCCCGGCAAGTCCTTCACCTACCGCTTCCGCGTGGAGGAATCCGGCACCCGCTGGTACCACTCCCACCAGGCCGCCTCCGAGCAGGTCGACCGCGGCCTCTTCGGCGCCCTGATCATCGCGCCGAAGAAGCAGACCCGGCCGGTGGACAAGGACGTCAGCGTCCTCGCCCACGACTGGCAGACCGACAAGGGCCTGGTGTCCGCGATCGGCGCCTCCGACGAGCTGGAGCGGCGCCGAGCCGAGCCGGGCGAGAAGGTGCGGGTACGGCTCACCAACACCAGCGGTACCACTCGCGAGTTCGCCATTGACGGCGTCCCGTACAAGGTCACTGCCCTGGACGGCACGGACGTGCACAAGCCGACCGCGCTCAAGGGCAAGAAGCTGGTGCTCGGCGGCGGCAACCGGATGGACGTCGAATTCACCATGCCCGACGGGCCGGTGCGGGTGACCGACGGCAGTGCGCCGGACGCGGGCATCGTGTACTCGCCGAACGGCAAGGGGGAATTGAAGGCGGACCTGAGCGGACCCGAATTCGACCCGTACAGCTACGGCAGCCCGAAGAAGACGGAACTCCGCCCGGACAGCGACTTCGACCGCGACTACAAGCTCGTCTTCGACGAGTGGCTGGGCTTCTACGACGGCACCTTCGGGCTGAAGCAGACCATCAACGGCCGTGTCTTCCCGGACACCCCGATGCTGATGATCAAGGAAGGCGACCTGGCCCGCGCCACCTTCATCAACCGCGGGAACGAGGACCATCCGATGCATCTGCACGGCCACCACATGCTGGCGCTGAGCAAGAACGGCAAGCGGGCATCCGGCAGCCCGATGTGGCAGGACACCGTGCTCGTCCGGCCCGGCGAAGAGGTCCAGGTCGCCTTCAAGGCCGACAACCCCGGCATCTGGATGGACCACTGCCACAACTTCTGGCACAGCAAGCTCGGCATGGTCATGCACCTCGCGTACGACAAGGTCACCACGCCGTACGAGATCGGCGGCCCCGTCGGCAACAAGCCCGAGTAAGGAGTTCTGATGCGCCGGAAACAAGTCGTGGCCGCCGTGCTGGCCGTGTCTCACCGCCGCCACCGCCGAAGGCGGACCTCGCGGGAAGCGCCACGACCGCGCTCGAGAACTGCGGGTGTACCACCACGTACACCGAACCGCCGGAGTGCGTCGTCGTGATGAACGGCGCCTCCGTCGCCGAGGTCACGCGCTGTCGGCGCTCGGCCTCGGCGACCGCATCGTCGCCAACCAGCAGACGTACGGCCGCTCCGAGGTCCCCGGCCGGGCCGCGGCCATCGAGAAGCCTCATCCAGCCGGCTCAGACAAGCAGTACCCGCGCGCGACAGCTCGAAGCCCTGCTTCGGTTTGGGCGGTGACATCGCCGGTGGGCAGCGTCTTCTTCCCCGCGTCTTGCCCGCGTCGTATCCGGACGTGGGGCGCGGAACGGTCGAGGCGACGTCGACGGACTGCGAGTCGATCAACCCCGCGACGACGTGCGAGGGGCGTTCCCATCGTGGACAGCCTTCCGGGCGTCGTCGCTGCGATGACCGATCCGTGGCCCGCCGTACACGGCTCAGGCGATCTCCAGCCTCGCCTCTAGCGGTCCGGCTCGGTGGCGGGGGCGACGGCGAGGTCGACCCCGGAAGGGTCGTGGGGGAGCGAGGCGCCGTACCGGGCTGAGTAGCCGGAGGCGACGTGAAGGTGAATCCCGGAGGAGGAATGACGGCACTGTCGAGTCGCGAACGCGTTCGACGGCCGGTCGGCCGCCCGTCCGGTCGGCCGTCGATGCAGACCCTGGGTTCCCGAAGCTGCGCCGCAGCGGCAAGTGACTATGCGTGAAGCTCTGCCTTGTGACTGGTCTGGGGCGCAGGGCTGTCTGTGGAGATGGCTACGGTCTTCCTTCGGTGTCCTTGATGGTGGCCATGCGGTGGGCGATGCGTTGGCATGCCTGGGCGAGTTCGGGTGGGTGCAGATCGGTGAGTTCGGTGTCGAAGGTGGCGAGGATCCCGGCGATGCCGGCCCAGGACCAGGCGCCGAGGGTGAGTCGGCAGTGCTCGGTGTCGAGGTGTTCGACGACTGAGCCGCCCGGTGCGAAGCGGGCGACGACGTCGGCCGGCAGGCACAGTCGGGCGCTGCCGGTGCACGGCCAGTCGGCGGCGGTGTCACCGCGGTCGTGACTGCTCATGACGAAGCGAGCGAGGTCGTGGTGGGGGAGTTCGCGCGGGCTGAAGGGGTGCGTCGTGGGGCGGGGGCGGAGCCGGTCGACGCGGTGCACTCGCCACTGATCGTCTTCGGGGTCGTAGGCGACCACGTACCACCGGCCGGCCCAGACGACCAGATGGTGGGGCTCGATGCGGCGGGCGGGCAGGAAGTCGTCGTCAGTGGAGGCGGGGCGTGAGCCGTCGGCGCGCAGCGTTTCGGTGACCAGTACGTGGCGGTGGCGCACCGCGGCTCCCACGGCAGTGAGCGCGGTCGGGTCGATGGGGGGTGCCGGAAACTCCCAGTAGTTCGGCAGTCTGGTCAGGCGGAGGGACTTCATGGGTTCCCGCAGCGCGGCGGGCATGGCCTGTTCCAGGGTGACCAGTGCCCGTGCCGCGTCTTCTCCCAGGCCGAACACCGTGCTGGGTGCGGTCTGCAGGGCCACCGCGACCGCGAGCGCCTGGTCGTGGTCGAACACCAGCGGGGGGAGTGTGTGCCCCGCGCCGAGCCGGTAACCGCCATCGGGTCCGTGGACGGTGGTGATCGGGTATCCGAGTTCGCGCAGCGTCTCGATGTCGCGGCGGACGGTGCGCTCGCTGACCTTGAGCGCGGTGGCGAACTCGCGCAGCGACCACTGGCGGCGCGATCCGAACAGAGACAGGAGTCGCAAGGCCCGTCGTGAGGTGTTCGTCATCGTCCCAGCATGACCGGTAGTGGCCACTCGGTGTCCCCTACCGGTGTCACGGTGGAGCGCCCGAGCAGGCGAACAGTGACGGAAAAGGACGAATGGGTATGCGTGTGGTCGTGGTCGGTGGCGGGATCGGTGGACTCGCATTGGGGGCGGGGTTGCGCCGCCGGGGGTACGAGGTGGCGGTGTTCGACCGCGACAACGACGTGGCGGCGACCGGGGGTTACCACATCACCCTCGACGAGCGGGCCCAGTCGGCGCTGCGTGAGTTGGTGGCGCCGGAGATCATGAGGCGACTCCTTGCGTCGGCCTCGGCGCTGCGGCTGCGTGACCGCGACGCGTTCTGGGACCGTCGCGGCCGGCTGCTCGGCCACGGTCCCGATCTCACCGGCCACCCCGGTATCGACGTCGACCGCATCACCCTGCGCAGACTGCTGGCCGAGGCGGTCGGCGACGACCTGCATCTGGGCAGGACCGTGTCCCAGGTCAGCCGTGGCGACGACGGCATGCCCCGAGTGCTGTTCACCGACGCCGAACCGGTCTCGGCGGATCTGGTGGTGGGCGCGGACGGCGCCCACTCCGTGGTCGCCCGGCACCTGGCGGGAGGCCCGACCAACAGCCCGGCGGGCATCGTCGGCTTCTCCGGCCGTACCCTCCGCGGGGACCTGAGCCCCGGTGAACAGCAACGGCTCGGCCCACGATCGGGGCTGGCAATGGGACCACGGGGGGCGGCGTTGTACGTCGGCTTCCTCGACCCGGTCGGCAACGCCGTGCTCGACGCCCCCGAGCTGCGGATGTCCGTCACCACCGGCCCCACCTACATCTGGGGCGCCATGTTCCCCGAATCTGCCGCGACCGACTCCCTGCGCGCCCTGCGCGGCGGCGAGTTGCAGGCCGCGCTGCTCGAACGATTCCGCGAGCGCGGCTGGGCCGAGCGCCCCCTTGAGGTCATCGCCCGCGCGGACCCGCACAGCGTGGCGGCGTACCGCTTCAACGCCGCCTCGACCCGCGCCGCCGAGCTCGCTCCCTGGCCCGCGGGGTGTATCACCGCGCTCGGCGACGCCGTCCATGCGACACCGCCCACCGCCGGAATGGGGGCCGGCGCGGCCATCCGCGATGCCGCCGCCCTGCTTCAGCACTTGGGCGACGTCGCTGACGGCACCACCACGCCTGCCGATGCTGTGCACCGGTTCGAGGCAGGCATGCGCCGGCGCGGCAGCGAGATCCTCACCCTTGCCATGCGAACGGTCCGCCTGGTGCTGGCGACCGACACCGCACTGGGTGCCGCCGCTACCGTCGTGGCCACCCCGATCCTGTCCGCCGCGGCCCGGCTGCGTCATTGACGATCAGTGCCGGTGCAGGCCCCGCGGCTCAGCTTGTTCCCTGCCCTCCGGTTGTTCCCTGACCTCCGGGAACGAATCGACCCGTTGAACAAGCCCGCCGTAGGCGCCGCTTCGGTCCCACCGGCCACCGGCCGCTGTGGGCTCGCCACACCCTCTTCGGGCAGGCCGGTCCGCAAAGAGGCGCGTCCGGTAGCCGATGGTTCTTCCGGCCCAGGACCGCGATACGGGTAGCGGGCTATGGCTGGCGCCCCAGGTAGGCAGCCAGCCGGGTGTAGACGTCGGCATCGTCGGGCACCGCTACGACCGGGCTGAACGGGCCCTGTTCGCTGCGGTCTTCGGGCGGCGCGAACTTCGAGAATGCCTGGAGCGCCCGCGCGGCAAGGTCGGGGTCGAGTTCGGCAAGCCGCCGGGTGGCACGGGCGAGGTCCCAGGAATGAGCAGTGAACTCGTGGGTGTATGCCTCCAGAGCATCCCGGCCGGGCAGCGTGGCCCACGGGAGGGTGACCATTTGGTCGAGCTTCTCGTCATCGGCCCACACGCGCTCGACCTCGCTACGGGCCCGGGCAAATGCGTCTTTCCAGCCGTCGTCGGCGATGCCGTCGATCACATCGGGGACGTCGCGCGCATCGCCTCCGGTGCCGACTCGGACGAGCTTGTGCAGCACCGAAACCACATGCCCGAGCAGCGCGCGAACGCTGTAATCGGCACAGGGAGTGCGGTTGCTCAGCTCATCGGGCCTCACCGCCGCAACCTGTTTCCCGGCTTGATCAAGGGCTCGGGAGAAGACCGGACGCGGGTCATGGGCCAGTTCAGTTGCCATGCTGGGGAGGCTACAAGGACACACCGACAGGCAGGCCTGGGCTTGATCTGCTGCGACGGACATCCGAGGCGTCCACCCCACGCTCCTCGACCAGCCGGTGAAAGATCCGCGAGAGACGGAGTGCCGCCGCTTGCGCGGAGCGTCCAGGTCGGCCTGCAGGATCTCGTCGATCACCGGCTCGAACGGACCGGCGCAGTTGCCCAGGTCCTGGGACTCAGCCGAGCCGGGGTGGAGACGGACCGCTGGATCGCCTTCCGCTCTCACTTAGGCATCGAGAGCTTCTACTGCCGACCCGGCATCGAGGGCGCCCACGAGAACGCCGGCCGCGAGGTACAGACGGCTGGATGACGTGGCTTTGGGGTGTTGTCGGAACGATGGCATGGGTATCTGGACCGACATCTTCATTGCGCCCGCCATTCCGGCTTTGCTCCCCGCGGGGGAGTTCGAGCGCCTTGTGGTGGATCTCGGCAGGGAGCGACTGGTGCGCACGCCGTGGGCGGTTTTCGCCGGGGCGTCTCGGTCGAGCGGGCTGTGCTCCTGGCCCGCGGCGAGACCCTCGCCGACGTTGTGCCCGCATTGCGCAGGCTCCGTATGGGCAGCAGGACATTGCCGTTGCTTTCGACTGCCTGGACTTCAGTAACCTCGTGGTTTTGGACTGCTATTGGTATGAGGGCGAGTGCATCGTGTTGGCGTGTTTTGCCCTGGTCACGCCGGAGCGCCGGTCGTTGGAGGCGAGCGCTGGCGGCTGGTCGGGCGGGCGGATGCATCCTGTGCAGACGTGCGTGGTCGATACGTTCAAGGTCGACGAGGGCGCTCCCTGCCTGGCCGTCGTGGCTGTCGCTGCCCGGTACTTCGGAACTGATCTGGTCGCCGGTGAGGTCTGGGAGTGGGGGGTGATGCCCTGAGCCGGGTCGGCGGACGTTTCAGGCTCGCCTGCGTTGCGACGGAGTTGTCGGTCCGTGGCCGGTGCCAGTCGCGCGCGGGCCCTGGCCGGCTGTGCGCGCTGCCGGGTTCGTTGGTACAGGACACGGTGTCACCAGGAGCTGTCCTGGCGATCATGCGACCGCCCCGTGCCTGGAGCGTTGTTGTGGGCATGGGGCAGGGTGATCTGTCAGATGCCGAGTGGGAACGGTTGCGGCACGACTGATCTTTGGACTTCCTCACCTCATGTCATGTGCGCCACCTACCCTTTGGGCTCAGCCATCTGGACACCATGGCCTTGGACCGACAAGAAGGCCCCACACCGTGGACTTGGACGAGAAGTTCGGCGAAGGCTGGTGCGTAACCCTCGCCCCCCACCCACTCACCGAAGCCCTCCACCTCATGGACGTCGCCAACCCTGTCCCCTGCCCCGAGGGCCTGAACCAAGCCGCACACTTCCTCCAAGAGCACCTGGGTGAAGGCGCCTTCATCCTCGGCCGCGAAATGCCTGGCGGCTGGACCCTCACCATCGAATTCGGAAGCTGGATCGGCTTCGATGACGATGTCCTGCGCACTCTCGCCGCCGACGGCCACACCGCCATCAGCGCCTACCGCGACCCCGACACGAAGACGGCCACCATCGCCCACGACGGCGCCGTCCTCGGCCGCCTCGAACTGTCCGGCGGCTACTTCGACGGCCCCTCCGGCAGCGTAGACACCACCCACCCCGTCGTCGGCTCCCTCACCGCGGCCGGCTTCGACGCCTCCGATGGCTGTGAACCCACCGGCGAAGCCGGCACCGAGGAGCCCGAAGGGTGCCTCGTCCTTGCCGTACGCGTCCTGACCGGCATCACCCTCACCGCAGCCGACTTCGAGGGCCCCTGGACCGGCGGCCTCGCCCGAACTGCCTTCTAGTTCGGTCCTAAATTATCTCGGCGGGTACGTGACAATGCCGGGGCCGGGGCGCTTGTGCACGGGGAGGGTGCGCCGATGGGGGTATGTTCCGCGTGGCGTCTTGCAGGTCGCGGTGGTGCTTACCGGGGCCGGGAGGTGATGGCTGTCTCGAACTCCTGACCGTAGCTCACGGCAGGTCGGGGCGAGCGTCCAGAGGGGCTGGGCTCTGGTGGTCGGGGTGGGGGCGGGTCATGGGTTGCTGCGCGTGGGGAGTGTGCTGAACCAGCGCACGACCTTTGCTGTTGCCTTCACGTTTGAGCCGAGGTGTTGTGACTTCTGGTGGTCGGCGGTGCCGAGGTCGATGACCGGCACTCCGATTTCTCTTTCCTGGAAGGCTGCGGCGCAGTTGGCGGTGTTCTGGACGGTCGCCTGTTCGTCGCCTTGTGCCCTGTAGAGCCGAATGGGTGCCGTGGGCTTCCAGTGTTTGCATACGCTGTCGGTGGTCCGCAGCCCGGCCGTGAGGCCGCTCTTGGGCCGGGTCAGCAGATCGCGCCCGTATGGCGTCAGTAGTTCGTCCGGCGTGCGGGGCAGCGCGTTGATCATCTGCGGGCCGGTGTGCATGCCGTCGAACAGTTCCTCCACGGCAGGGTCGCGGAACACCTTGCCCGGGTTGTCGTACACATCGTGGACGCGGTCGAAGGCGACCAGGGTGTATGCGGCGTACACCACGCGCCATCTCGGCTCCAGCTCGCTGTCGCCCGCGAGCAGCGCCGGGATCTGGGCACCCCCGAAGTCGTAGGCCCCGCTGATGGGGGCGAGGGCGCCGGGCCTGAAGTGCCGGTCCTCGCCCGCCTGGAGGGCCCTGGCGAGCCCGAGCGCAGCCGATGCGCCTTGGGAGAAGCCGGTGGCCAGGACGTCACGGTTAAGGGCGCGTCCGGTGGTCGGGGCGAACTGGCGGGCGGCGCGGAGCAGGTCGAGGGAGGCTGTGGCTTGGGACGGCACGTCCATCCAGGGGTGCTTGGCCGGGCCTGTGCCCATGGCGAGGTAGTCGGGTGCGACGGTGGCGAAGCCTGCGGAGGCGTAGGTGATGGAGGGGCCGGTCAGGAACACCTTCCGCTGCATCGAGGGCGCGTCGATGCGGTGGACGCCGGTGCCGTGGGCGAACGAGACGGTCCGCAGATGTCCTTGGACCCCGCGCGGGACGGTGAACAGCCCGCTGGCGGTGGTGGGTTGGCCCTTCGTGTCGATGGTGCGGTAGAGGAGTCGGTAGGCGTCCACGCCGTGGCGGGCGGCGCCGGGGTCGTACCCGCAGGCGGTGAGCTCGGCTGCGGAGTCCTTGGCCGAGGTGAGGGTGTAGAGCGACTCGGCGGAGAGCAGGGTGCCGCGCTGGGTGGCGGCGTTGGGGGAGGGCGCGGCGGACGTCCCTGATGCAGCGCCGGTGCTGACGACGCCCGCGCCGGCGAGGATCGTGGCGGCGACGGCGGCTGTGGTGACTCGGCGGTGGCGGTGCGGGGTTCGAGTGACAGGCACGGTGCGTTCTCCCTCGACTCTGGCTGATCCGAAGCGGGTTCAGCCTCCATCGGGGGCGGCGCTGGACGCACTGGTGCACACCCCCGGGCGTGGGGGAGGGGTAGACCCCGGGTGCCGTCTTGTGATGGTGGGCATGGGGGCCGCCCTCTGCTCTTCGATGTTGGGTGGGGCTCTTGTGCCGGGAAGGGCGGAGCCGGCAGGACGGTGATGGGCCCAGCTCCTTTGGAGGGTCGTCTTGACCTGCCGTGAGCTGTGGTCGGGAGTTCGAGGCGGTGATCACCTTCCGGCTCCGGTGGGCGCCTCGGTGACCTGGAGGGTGCCACGGGGAGCGTGCGCCCATGGGCGCACGCTCCCCGTGTAGAAGCGCCCCGGTCCCGGCTCTTGGTGGGGCGGGTGACTGTGTGGTTTCTGTGTTCCCCGTCCGTGTGGCGCCGGTCCCGTGGTCGATGCAGCCGTGGGGGCCGGACGGGCTGTTCCCGGCGTGGCCGCTTGGCTTTCCGGGCGTCGGCGTGTGAATGCGGTTGTGTGGCGCGGTTTCGGGGTGAGGCCGGTCTTCTCACTTGTCGACGAGATCTGCATGTGTCTCGTCGTGCACGCCGGTGTGCTCGGGCGGCGTTCAGTGGTTTTGGGTGGGGTCGGCGGCTGCGGACGTGTCCTCGGTGGCTGTCTGGGCGGTGAGCGGCTGGCGTCGTGGGCCTGCGCGGCAAGGTCGGTACCGGCGCGGATGCAAGAGGTTGAAGAGTGGTGCTGTGGGTCGCCTGGGTCGTTGGTGGTTTGTCCGCGCGGGGAGTGCCTGGCTCAAGGCGGCTGCCGGGGGGCTCGGCCGCCCTGGCTCGCGGGTGGTCTGCGGGTCTGATGTCAAGGAACTGTGGGTCGACACTGCGTCCCGCCACCCGAATGGATCTTTATTCGTTGCGGCGAACGGTGTGCCCGGTAATCGTGCTTATGAGATCAACCGCACTCTCAGTTGGAGGCAAAATGCGTATCCGTCTTTCTGTCACCGCTCTCGGCCTGGCCGCGCTCGCGCTGCTGGGCTCGGCGGCCACCGCCACGGCGGCGCCCAGCACTCCCGCGGTCGGCCAGAGCAGGCTGGCGCCGATCGGTGATGACAACAATCAGGGGGCTGTGGACTTTTCGGTCGGTGACATGAACGACAACCACGCCTGAGTGTTTGTTTCCGTCGCCTCGCCCGGGTCGAGAGGTCCGGGCGGGGCGACGGGTTTGTGGTGTGAGGGGTGGCATGCCGTCGTGAGGGCTTCGAAGCGGGGGCATGCTGGGCCTGGGCGGGCGTGACGTGTGGGGGCTGTCCCTGTTCGGGGTGGTGGGTGTGTGCTGGTGGGTGTGACTGCTGGATTGCCGTCCTTGCGCCTGCCGGGTGCGGCCGCCGGCGGTTGAGGGGGTACCGCCTGTCGGGGATGTGGTGGTGCTGGTCTCGGGGTCTCAGGGCCGGGGGCTGTGGCGGCAGGCGGTGGTGGCCGGGCTGCCGGGGTTGGATGAGGCCGGGAGGCCGGGAGGCCGGCGTTGGTGCATGTGGCGATTGCGGCTGGGGTGGCGGGGGTGTCGCGGCGGACGGTGTGGTGCCGGCCGGCGGTGGCCGGCCGGTGGGGGTGCGCCGAATCTGTTGCGCGGCGCGGCGGGTTCGTGTTGACGGATGAGTGCACGGATGAGTGGTGGGCCCGTCTCGAACAGCTGGGGGATGTCGCGCGGTGGCACCGCCGGCTGGTCCGGGGTCAAAGCGCTGTTGTGCTGGGGCGGTTGGTGTCGTTGGTGTCGTTGGCGGCGATGCATCGGGCGCTGCGTGAACACCTGCGGGCGGGCCGGGGGGGGCGACCCCGCTTCGCCAATGCCCTGGCCGTCCAGTCCTTGCGCCCTGACCGGCGCCCGGGGCCCGGCGCCGTGGCGGAGGCATGGGCGCACGCTGTCGCCATCTTGGCGGCCTGTCCGGCGCCCGCTGGGTGCCGGCCGGGCCGCTCCTGACGGGCTGGCGGGGGGGCAGGGTCGGCCGTGGCCTCGGCATCGGCCATCCGCCCCGCCGCGGTCTGCGCGGCCTCCTGGATGCGGTGCTCTGGGTGGTTCGCACCGGGATTGCTTGGCGCTGCTTTCCGCACACTGGCCCGCACTGGAACGGGGTGTGGCACTGCTTCGGCCGCGGGGAGAAGGGCGGCATCTTGGAGCGGCTCGACGCCCTGATGCGGCGCCGGGTGCGCGAGGGCGGGAGCCGCCTGGCGGAGCCGGCCGCGGTGGTGATCGACGCGCAGAGCATCATGGCTTGCGCCGGCGTCCCCGCCGTCGAACGGGGCGCCGACGCCAGGCGGTGATCGTGTTGAAGGGCAGTACGCCGGCGGTGAACGGGCCGGCCCCGGTGAGGAGTCGACCGGCCGGGGTGCCTTGGGCAGGGACGGTCAGGGCCGCCGCGGCGGTGGCGGCCAGGACGCCGGGCGGCAGGATGACCGCCGCGCGCGGGCTGGGCGGCGGGGACTGCGGGTTGGGCTGAGGCGCCGTCAACTCCCTGTAGGGGCGGGGGGTGCGCCCGTGACGCCGGACGTGTCTGATGCTGGAGGCATGGGCGGGCAGCAACCCCCTCACCCCCGATGACGTGAATCACTCTCCATGACGTGAATCGCTCTGCGTTGCCGGAAGTGTTGCGGGCAAGGCCGGGGGGGGGAGGGCCGCACGCCGTGTCTGGGGCGTGGGCGACGCGGTCCGCGCGGGGCCGCCGGGGCCTGCCGCGGATGCTGGGCGTGCTGCGGATGCCGGGGAGCGGGGTGTGCCGGAGGCGGTCGGCGGTGGCGAGAACGCTGCCTGCCCGCCTTCGTGCCCCGGCTCGGCTGTGGCCGGGCCCCGTGCCCGGGTGTGCTGTTGCCGGGGTGGTGTGGCTTGGGGGTGTGGTGAGGAGGATGGTGTGGGTGTCCGGGCCGATGGCTTCGTTGTGCCCGGCGCTTCGGTGTTGTTCTCTGCGGAGGCGTTCGAGTGCCTGGTGGTGGATTGCGGCGGGCAGTGGCCGGTGCGCGCGCGGGGGGCGGTGTCGGCCGGCGCGCTGTGCCTCGATGCCGCTCTGGGCCGGGGCGGTGTCCTGGGCCGGGTCCGGTTCGAGCCGCCCGTCATCGGGAGGGGACCGGTGTCCGGGGGGCGGTGTTCTTGGTGACACCCCCGGGTGGTGAGGTGACACCCCCGGGTGGTGAGGTGCTGCCCGGGGGTGTCTGGGGGGTGTCTGGGGCGGGCGGGCTGTGTTGGGGGCCCGTGGTGAGACCCTCGCTGGCGTTGTGCCTGTACGGGGTGGAGCCCGGTGCGGGGGCGGCGGGTCTCGCCGTGCTCTGCCGCGGGGTGGGCCGGGCGGGACTCGGGGTGCGGCAGGGCTCGTGGCCGCGGGCGGTTGTCTGTGGCGGGCCCGTGTTCGCACTCCTGGGTCTTCAGTCATCCTCCAGGGCCGCCCTCCAGGCTCGGACCTGTTCAGGCAGTGTCGGGCAGGTCGGGAGGGAGCATCATGACGGCGGAGCCGCAGAGCGGGGAGTCTCGGGTCGCGTTGGTCACGGGGGCCACGCGGGGCATCGGCCGTGCGGTGGCCGAGACGCTGGGCAGGGCCGGTGTCAGGGTCTTCATCACGTCGCGCAGTGCCGAGGATGTGGCGGCGGTGGTGAAGGAGCTGACGGAGTGCGGCATCAGCGTCGACGGCGTCGAGGCCGACGTGCGCTCGGGCCAGGACGTCGCCCGTTGCGTGGCGGCGGCCGTCGATCGCTTCGGGCCCATCGACATCCTGGTCAACAACGCGGGACGCAGTGGCGGCGGGGTGACCGCGCAGATCACGGACGAGTTGTGGAACGACGTCGTCGAGACCAATCTGACCAGTGTCTTCCGCGTCACCCGTGAGGTGCTCAACGCGGGCGGGATGGGGTCCAGGTCTGTTGGGCGGATCATCAACATCGCCTCCACGGGCGGCAAGCAGGGAGTGGTGCTCGGAGCGCCGTACAGCGCCTCCAAGCATGCGGTGGTCGGCTTCACCAAGTCGCTCGGGCTGGAACTGGCCAAGACCGGGATCACCGTCAACGCGGTGTGCCCCGGCTATGTGGAGACCCCCATGGCCCGGTCGGTCCGGCAGGGATATGCGGGCCACTGGGAGATCGCCGAGGAAGAGGTGCTCAAGCGGTTCGAGGCCAAGATCCCGCTGGGCCGCTACACCGCCCCGGAGGAAGTGGCCGCGCTGGTGGGCTACCTGGCCTCTCCCGCCGCCGCTCCGATCACCGCCCAGGCCATGAACGTCTGCGGCGGCCTGGGCAACTACTGATGCCCGCCCAGTCCGACCGAAGGAGAGCCGGATCCACCATGGCAGTGACGCATCACGCTCGGCACACGATCACCATCGACGCCCCGGCGCAGGCGGTGTATGCAATCATCGCGGACGCCGCCGACTGGCCGCGCGTCTTTCCCCCCTCGGTGCACGTGGAGCAGACGCCGCTCGGTGAGGGTGAGGAGATCCTGCAGGTCTGGGCCACGGCCAACGACGAGGTCAAGTCCTGGCAGTCGCGGCGCCGGCTCGACCCGCAGGCGCTCACGATCGGTTTCCGGCAGGAGAGGAGCACGGCTCCGGCGACGTCGATGGGGGGCCAGTGGCAGATCCGCCCGCTGTCCAAGGCCCGGTGCGAGGTCGTGCTCCTGCACGACTTCACGGCCCTGGACGACGCCCCCGAGAACGTCGAGTGGATCAACCGTGCGCTGGACCACAACAGCGAGGCCGAGCTGGGCCGGATGAAGTCCACCGCGGAGTCGGCCGGGCAGCTGGGGGAACTGCTGTGCACCTTCGAGGACCGGGTGCGCATCGAGGCGCCGAGCGCCGAGGTGCACGCGTTTTTGTGGCGGGGCGAGCAGTGGCAGGAGCGGCTTCCGCATGTGGCCCGGGTGAAGCTGACGGAGCCGCAGGAGGACATCCAGGTCCTGGAGATGGACACCATCGCCAGGGACGGCTCGCGGCACACCACCGAGTCGGTGCGGGTGAGTCTTGGCTCCTCCCGGATCGTCTACAAGCAGCTGCGTGTGCCGCCGTTGCTCACCGCGCATGTGGGGGCCTGGCTCCTTGAGGAGTCGGAGGGGGTGACGACGGCCGTGGCGCGCCACACCGTCGTCATCAACCCGTCCTCGGTGACCCTGCTGGGTCCGGAGACCACCGTGGCCGGCGCGCGGGCCTTCATCCGGGACGCGCTGGGCACCAACAGTCTGGCGACGCTGCGCCACGCCAAGGAGTTCACCGAGCGCAGTCCCGCCCGCTGACCGCGCAGTGCGGCCCCCCGTCCACGCCGGTGGCGTGGACGGGGGGCCGCTCGGGTGTGTCTGCGCCCCTGCCTCAGGCGTGGCATGCCACCGGACGGCCGCCGTTGTACTGCGCCATCTCCCCGAAGACCGGCGCCGAGCGGATCTCGGTGTCCCGCGCCGGCGAGGACTCCTCGGCGTAGGCGCGGTGCAGGTTGGCCACCAGGCGCTCGGGGTCGCGGAGCCCGGCGTAGGGGCCCAGGTCCGCCTCGCGCGCGGTCTGCAGGGGGGAGAGTCCGGCGGCCAGGCCGGCCCGGGCTCTGTCGCGTACCCACAGCAGGTAGTCCCGGGTGGCGTCGAGGACCTCGGGGCCCGCGACCGGACCGTGGCCGCCGACGATGACGGCCGGGTCAAGGGCGCGCAGCCGCTCGATGGCCTTAAGGGTGCCGCTCAGCGAGCCCATCAGGACGAAGGGCGTGCAGCCGGGCAGCAGGACGTCCCCGGCGAACAGGATGCGCTGCCGGGGGAGCCAGGCCACGATGTCGCTGGTGGTGTGCGCGGGGCCGACGTGCATCAACTCGGCGGTCAGGTCGCCGACATGGAGCGTGGTGCGTTCGCGGAAGGTGAGGGTCGGCAGGGCGAGGCTGATGTCGCCCCACTGCGTGTCCGGCCAGACCTCGCGCATCGCCAGGCCGCGCCGGGCCATCTCGGTCCGGGTGACCTCGTGGGACACCACGGTGGCGTGCGGGGCGAGCACCGAGTTCCCGAAGTGGTGGTCCCCGTGGTGGTGGGTGGTGACGATCGTGCGCACCTCCAGGGGGGTGCGGGCGGCGATGGCCGCGCGCAGGGCGCGGGCCCGCCGCTCGGTGGCGGCGGTGTCCACCACGGCCACCGCGTCGTCGCCGATCAGCACGCCGGCGTTGTTCAGGCACCAGCCCCCGTCCGGCTGGATGTAGGCGTGGACGCCCGGTGCGAGCTCCTGAAGACGGGGCGGGGCCGGCGCGGGCGGGGCGCCGGGGCGGGGCGTGGCCGATGGCTGGGTCATCGGGGAATTCCTTCCCGGGGCAGGGGTGGGGCAGTGCGCGTGCGGTCCTCACGATCTGCCGTCCCGCTGGAGCGGTGGAGGTGGCGCGATGGCCGCGGAGAGGAGGACCGGCGCAGGAGCCGGCTCCGCTGTGTGGCACACCTTGCACCGGAGATCTCTGCGGGACATACTGTTCCACAGTTGTGGGGCAAGTTGTTCCGTATCTCGTCGGTGGGCCGGTGCCCATGGGCCGGGATCCGCGGATCCATGTGACGGCCGGCCCCGCATCCCCCCATTTCCACAGCTCATCGGCAGGAGAGATCTGGTGTCCGAACGATCCCTGGGGCAGGCTCACGCGACCCCGCCCGCTTCCCCACAGGCCGGCGCGGCGGCAGGCGCCGGTTCCCGCAAGGGTCTTGCGCTGGCCGCCATCGCGGTCGCCCAGCTGATGGTCGTCCTCGACGTCTCGATCGTGAACGTGGCACTGCCGTCCATCCAGAGCGCCCTCGACTTCTCCGCGACCAACCTGGAGTGGGTGGTCAACGCCTACGCGCTCGCCTTCGGCGGACTGCTGCTGCTCGGCGGACGGATCGCTGACATGTACGGCCAGCGCCGTACGTTCCTCTTCGGCGTCGCCCTGCTGACGGTGGCCTCGCTGCTGGGCGGCGTGGCGACCAACCAGGGCTGGCTGATCGCCGCCAGGGCCGTGCAGGGCATCGCCGGAGCGCTGGTCGCCCCCGCCGCGCTCGCGCTGATCGCCAGCACGTTCTCCGAGGGCGGCGAGCGCAACAAGGCCATGGGCATCTACGCGGCCATGGGCGGCGCGGGCGGCGCGCTGGGCAACGTACTGGGCGGCGTCTTCACCGACGCGCTCAGCTGGCGCTGGGTGCTGTTCGTCAACGTGCCCATCGGCATCCTGCTGTTCCTGGCCGCCGTCAAGGCGTTCCCCGCCGAGCGCGTCACCACCGAAGGGCGGCGCCTGGACCTGCCGGGCGCCGTCACCTCCACCGTCGGCATGTCGCTCGTGGTGTACGGGCTGATCCACGCGGCCACCGAGGACTGGGGCAGCGCCGGTACGCTCACCCCGCTCGTCGTCGGCGCCGCCCTGCTCGTCCTCTTCATCTTCATCGAGGTCCGCAGCAACTCCCCGCTCATGCCGCTGAGCATCTTCCGCAACCGCAACCGCTCCGGGGCGTACGCGATCATGCTGGCGCTCGGCGCCGGCATGATCGTCCTCTTCTACTTCCTCACCCTCTTCATGCAGATCGTGCTCGGCTTCAGCCCGCTCAAGACCGGCTTCTCCTTCCTGCCGTTCGCCGTGGGTGCGGCCGTCTTCGCGACGATCAGCAGCCAGGTGGTGGGGCGCGTCGGCCCGCGCATCCTGCTCGGCGCCGGGACACTCCTGGCGGCCGTCGCCTTCTTCTGGTTCTCCCGGCTCAGCGAGGACGGCAGCTACAGCGCCGACCTGCTCGGCCCGCTGGTCCTCTCCGGCTGCAGCGTGGGCCTGTGCTTCGTGCCGCTGACCCTCGCGGCGGTGGCAGGGGTGCGCAAGGCCCAGGCCGGTGTCTCCTCCGCCCTGCTCAACGCCGGACAGCAGGTCGGCGCCGCGCTGGGGCTCGCCGCACTGGGAACGATCGCGGTCACCGCCACCAAGGACCGGCTCACGGAGCTGATGGGCCCGGCCGCCGCCAAGGCGGCCGAGGGCTACGGGCCCGCGGACGCGGCGCACATGCCGCCGCAGGTCCGCAAGGCGGTCTTCGACTCGCTCGCGCACGGATACGGCACGGCGTTCCTGGTGACGGGCTTCGTCCTGCTCGGTGCGTTCGTCCTGGCCGTCCTGGTGATCCGGGTCTCCTCCAAGGACGCGGAGAACGCCGAGATGGGCGTCGTGATCTGAGCCGCCCCGATGCCCGCCGGGCCCGCAGACCCGGGCCCGCACGCCGTACCCGACCCTGAGGAGTCCGCAGTGAACGCCCCAGCGCAGACCGGCGGCGCACCCGCCGTCGACCTGACGATGATGTACGCGATCCACCACGCCTTCCGGCGGGATCTGCGGCTGCTTGCGGCGGCCCAGTACGACGACGTCGCCGCCTTCCGCCGGGGATGGCAGCTCTTCAAGAACTACCTGACGATCCACCACCTCGCCGAGGACCACTCGCTGTGGCCCGTCCTGCGCACCAAACTGGACGGCCAGGACGAGCAGTTGAGGATGCTCCAGGCCATGGAGCTGGAACACGCCCAGCTGGACAAGGCCGTGGAGAAGATCGACGCGGCGCTCGGGCAGGAGGGCGGCGAGAAGGCCCTGCCGGAACTCATGGACGACGTCATCGCCTGTCTGACCGACCACCTCGACCACGAGGAGGCCCAGGCCCTGCCGCTCATCGAGAGCGAGCTCACGGCGGCCGAGTGGGGCGCCTTCGTGGCGCGGCAGCGCAGCCAGGTCGGCATCAAGGGCGCCGCGACGTTCTTCCCCTGGCTGCTCGACGGGGTGCCGGACGCCGAACGGCGCACCGTGCTCGACAAGGTCCCGCCGCCGCTGCGCCTGGTGTACCGCGCGGTGTGGCGCCCCAAGTACGAGCGCAACTCACCCTGGAAGGGCAGGGCCGCCTGATAGCGGCGGCCACCAAGACCCCGGTGCCGGACGCGTAATCCCCCGGTGCGTCCGGCACCGGGCCACCTCAGAAGGCGACCGCCCCGGACCGCGCGATGCGGTCCGGGGCGGTCGCCTTCTGACGGGATTTCAGAGCACCAGCACGGCCTTGCCGTTGACCTGCCGGTCGCCGACGCTGCGCAGGACGGGCTCCGCGTCCCTCCAGTCGCCGACGAGGGTGACGTGCGGGTCCAGCGCGCCCTGGGCGACGAGCCGCAGCAGGACGGCGAGGTCGTTCCCGACGGGCCTGCGGGGCATCTCGTCGAACAGGTGGAGATAGCGGATCCGGACGCCGGGGCGGGCGTGCCCCCAGTCGAAGGGCAGGGACAGGTCGGTGCGTGTGGTGTTGCCGTAACAGACGACGACGCCGCGCGGCTCGACGAGCTGGAAGGCGCTGCGGAACACGTCGCCGCCGACGCTGTCCACCAGGACGTGCACCGGCTGCGTCGCCC